>JASFTV010000004.1:0-32938 GCA_050050615.1 Desulfobacteraceae bacterium | reverse complement strand
ATACGCTGCTTTTTGACACGGGCTACAGCCCTGTTGGCGTTCCCCATAACGTTGAGCAACTGGAAGTCAACTTAGCGGAGATCGAGGCGATCATCCTGAGCCACGGCCACATGGATCATGCCGGGTCTCTCTACACGCTGCTTGACAAACTGACCAAGCCGGTTCGTCTATACCTTCACCCTGGTGCCTTTATTTTCCCACGGTATTATGGGCTAGATGATGGGAGAATGCTGTTGTTCCCGCGAGCCCTGGTAGCTGCTGAGCTGGAGGAGCGAGGCGCTGAAATCGTAGAAACGAAAGGGCCTACATTACTTGCGGAAGATATGGTTATGATCACCGGGGAAGTAGAACGTAGCACAGCGTTTGAAAAAGGACTGCCCAATGCGCTCGTGGAGAAAAACGGAAAAATAGAGAAAGATCGGATACCCGATGATCAGGCTCTGGTTATCCACCTGAGAGACAAAGGCTTGGTGGTGATCTCTGGTTGCAGCCATGCGGGGATCATCAATACCCTTCTGTTTGCAAAGAAGACGACTGGGATCGAGAGAATACATGGTGTTTTGGGAGGATTTCACCTTTCAGGGCCATCATTTGAATCGATCATTGAAGAGACGATCGTGACGTTGAAAGGGATGGACCCGAAAGTCGTGGTGCCCATGCATTGCACCGGATGGAATGCGGTCGAGCGTTTTTCCGAGGAGTTCCCCAATGCCTTCATTCTGAACAGCGTAGGATCAAAGATTACCCTTCTTTGTTCGCAGTTTCATGAATAAGCAGAGCTTTGCGAACCTTCCCTAGAGCCGTTTGGGGGAACTGCTTACAAAAGGTGACCATCTTAGGCCACTTAAATCGGGCCAGCCGTCCGTCACAATGGGAGATGACATCCTCAGGACTGAGCTTGGATCCGGGCTTGCAAATCACAAAGGCGTGTCCCACTTCACCCCAGTCCTCATCCGGGATCCCAACTACAGCCACATCTTCAATGTCCGGATGTTGCCTCAAGACGCGCTCGACCTCTGCCGGGTATACATTTTCACCGCCGGAAATATACATATTCCTGGCTCTGTCCACCAAGTAGTAGTACCCTTCCTCGTCCATCTTAGCCAGGTCTCCGGTGTGAAGCCATCCGCTCTTGATGGTTTCTTCCGTCTTCACCGGGTCCTGCCAGTATTCCTTCATCATGATGGAACCCCGAACCACGATTTCCCCCACCTCCCCCGGCTTGCAGGGCCGGCCTTCGTGGTTCACGATACCCACTTCGGCGTGAAACACGGGCCTTCCTACAGAACCAGGCTTGCGAATCACATCTTCCTCAGATGCCCACAGGAGGATGGAGGTTTCGGTCTGGCCCATAATCTGACGGAGGGGAAAACCGGCTTCCCTGAACCGGATCATGAGCTCAGGCGTTGCTTTCTCTCCCCCGATGGCGCAGACCTTCAAAGACGAAAGGGCAGTCCTTTTTTCCGATTCCACCTTCACAAGGGATTTGTAGACGGTGGGCACACCGAGGAATTTAGTGACCTGGTAACTCTGGATATCTTCATATGCCCTTAGCGGGTCGAATCTTGGATGGATAATCATGGTTGCCCCTTTGTAGAGGGTGGGGGAGGCCTGTATGAAGAGTCCTCCAGAGTGGAAAAGGGGCAGAACGATGAGCATGATGTCATCGAAGTGTAGCTTAAAGAAGATATCGGCGTTAAGACAGTTAAAAAAGGTCTTGCGGTGAGAGAGAACCGCCCCTTTGGGTTGGCCGGTCGTTCCTGATGTGTACATGATCACATGGGGTTCTTCGGGATTGGCAGGGCCCAAGGATTTGGTGAGAAAAGGCTTTTGGCCCTCAAAGGCCTCCACCTCGGCATTGTAATCCAGGACCTCATTTGAAAGAGAACAGGGGCCAAGGCTGGCCAAGAAGATCAGGGGCCTACGAAGGGTCAGCTCAAGGCCTAGTACGGTCTCTGCAAACGTCTCTGCAAATACGAAGAGCCTTGGCCGCGAATTCGTGAGTGTATAATCCAGTTCCGGCCCTGCAAGGCGAAAGTTGACGGGCACAAAAATGGCGCCCAGTCGTGAACAGGCCAGGTAGAGTTCAATAAATTGGGGGCAGTTTTCCAGCATGGCAGCCACCCTGTCCCCTTTTTCGATACCTAGGGACTGCAGCCAACGGCTCGTTCGATTGGCCCTCTGTTGAAGCTCCAAATAACTGATTTCCTGCCCTTCAAAGATAATGGCAGGTTTATTAGGATGAAGTTCGCCCCAGCGCTGTACCCACCAGGCTATGTTCATGGATTTAATCATTTCTGCTCCACTGATCTATACTAGCTGTCTCCATAGCTCAAGATCTTAACATTTAAGTCAGGTTTTTTAAGGTGCGGGGATGGCCTCTCCCCTCAAGGCGATATCTCAAAAAAGATGCCACTGGGCCTTGCAGAGAGAGGCCATCCTGAGCAGACGCCTCGTCCGTCCTCCGCAGTCGCTTGCTACGGAGGATGGATCGGTTTGAGGCGAAGCTTCGCTAGTGTGTTGTAACACAAATGACTTATCCAAATGACAATGACGAGCGGGAGCCGTCGGCGTTGGTCTCTCGGATCCGCAACTCAAATTTGCAAGGGACTCCTTTCACGCCCCCATAACATCAATAGGTGCCCCGGACAGGCACAGAAGCGTATCTTCGCTTGAAAGCGGCTCATATGGGGCTGCTCCGGGGCGACTGGCAAAAATTTGGTGCCGTTGAAAGGGCTACTGAGCGTATAGTTGCGGTCTGGACGACCAACGCCGACGGCCCCCCGCTGCGATTGAAATATGTCAAGTTATTTGCGATACAGAATACTAGATATAGAAGTACTTTTTCCAGAATTCTGGGTCAGGTCTTTTTTTCCAGTCAGAGCCAAATTTCTCTTCAAAGTAAGGCTCAAGACGTGCAAACCATTTGCCGAGCCTTTTCCGGCCTTTTTCATGGGCTTCCAATATATCGACGAGAAAGGTTTCTATCTCAGAGATCTTGTCTTTGGGGATGTAACCGAGGGCTCCTTTGTTGATGGACTTCACGAAGTTTTCTGGAGTCAACGCGTGAGCGGTCAGCATCAGAGTAGGAAGCCCTTTCCTCACTGTGATATCCAACAGATCGTAACCTTTTACACCCATAATATCGAGAATGGCCGCATCATAGGTATTCTTTTCAAGAAGCGCTTGGGCTGTTTCGAAATCAAGGGCTGTGTCCACGACACAATCCGCCAACAACCCTTTGAGTGTCGACAGGATATCGGGTTCGTCATCCACAATGAGGATTTTCTTTCCTACCAATGCGTCCCTGTCCTCCAAACCGCCTCCTCCTTCGAGATGTGTGTCATCTTTTGTTTCAGTACTCCTCTCAGCCTATTTCATCATACCGGGAAGATAAAGGGCCAACCAGGGAAATGCCATAACCAAACCCATGGCAATGGCATCGCAGATCAAAAAGGGCAGGCCAGCTTTATAAATATCTCCCATTGTCGTATCCTCCGGTACAACGCCCTTCATAACGAAGAGAACCAGACCGAAAGGCGGTGTGGTGGTGGCCATCTCCATATTGATCAGCATGATGGTGCCAAACCAAAGGGGATCGAACCCCAGACTCCTGACGACAGGCATATAGATCGGCAGGGTCACCATCATAATGGTCAAGGGTTCCATAAAGGTCCCCATGAAAATAAGGATGAGCTGCATAAAGATCAAAATCACCAATGGGGGCAAATCAAGGCCGGCAGCCATTTTAACCAAGCCTGAACTCGCCCCACTGAAGGCTAAGATCTGTGAAAAGGCCATGGCACCCGTCATGATCATAAACATCATGACAGTTATCTTGAGGGTATTGGCAACAGAACTGGATATGGCATTCCAATCCCAACCCTTGTATATGAATACAAGGATGAAGCAGCCAAGAGCACCCAAAGCGGCTGATTCAGTAGGTGTGGCGATACCCAGAAACATGAGACCAATCACCAAAAAGACGATAGATCCCAGAGGAAGAACATATTTGCATGTTAAGATTACTTTTTCAAAAAAAGGTATAACCGCAAACGCATAAGGAGGTGCGAGTTCCGGCTGCACAATGGACCTTATGACGATATAAGCTGCATAAAGGATAGCCATGACGAAGCCCGGCAGGATAATCGCTACCAATATTCCACCGACCGAGACCCTACTCAGGGAGGCCCATAGGACCCCCAAGGCACTCGGCGGAATCATGATCGCCAATCCACCGCTACCGAGGATTGGTCCCAGAGTCATCGGTTTTTTATAGCCTCGTTTCCGCATTTCCGGGACCAGTACGGACCCGAGCATGGCGCATCCTGCCATCGCAGAGCCGGATAACGTGGCGAACAAAGTTCCGCCACCCACAGCGAGCAGGCTTAAACGACCCGGGATCCGCCCCAGCCACTTATCAAGGGTGTCCATCATTCTGGGAGCAATGCCGGAGCGAAACATGATTTCCCCCATCAAAACGAACAAGGGCACAGGCAACAGGGAAAAGGTAGCCACAGACCTGTAAACACTCCTAATAAGCTGGGTGAGGCCCGCTTCCCCGCCCCAGAAAACATAAACCCCTATGATGTTTATAAACAGGAATGAGAATGCTACCGGAACCCCGGCCAGGAACAAGAACATGAGACATATAAAGATTACGATAAGCGTTATCCACCACTCCATACAGAACGCCCTTTCAGCCCTTATCAGGATCTAGATTTGCTTGTTTCGATAATGAATCCGGCCACAAATGTCACGGTTCTTCTCACAAATTGAACAAGAAGCATGAGACTGCCTATGGGAATGATCACGATGATTGCGGAAACAGGTATTTCCATAGCGGTAGGGGTGTACATGCCTCTCTGGAAATAATCCCAGGTAAGCCCGAAGCCGCAGATCGTTAAGGTGATGGAAACAAAAATACCTATTAGGGAGCTGAATATTCCGAGAAACGCCGCCATTTTTGGTTTTAACCGGGTAAGGATGATGTCCACTTTGACATGTCCTTCTTCCCGCAATAGCCATGCTGTCCCCAAGAAGGTGATATACAAAAGCAGGCACTCCGTAACCTCTGTGACCCAGATCAGTGGACGATTGAAGAAGTAGCGCAAAACAACCTCTAGACAGACGGAGAGCATAATAAAGATGAGGATCGCGCCAGCCAAGAAAGTCATTATATTTATGGCTTGATCAAAAGCCGCTAAGTACCTTTTCATTGATTTTCACCCAGGCCTTAAATTCTTTTTGGATTTCATTCCCCGAGGTATGGGCGCCAACCGGACCGTCTGAGGCGAGGTTGTGGGGCATACTCAGGGTATGCCCCACAGTAAATTCCCGATGGGCGTACGGATCTTTAGTTGCCCGTCAGCTTTTTGAGGGTAGGCACCAGATCAGGCACCTTCTTCTGTAAATCCTCCCACTCAGCTCCATAAGCAGCATCAAGAAATTTCTCAGTATCCTCAGGGGAGAAGTTGATTCTTATGATTCCCATTTCATCATACCTTTTCCACTCTTCAGCTATTTTCTTCTTGAAATAGGCCACCATTTCAGGCTCGAATTTTATGGTAATGTCCATGAGCATATCCTGAACCGTTTTGTCCAGACCATTCCATACATCCAAATTCATGAGTATGAGCGTGTTCTGGCGAGTGTAGAAAGGTATGTCGATGATATATTTGCAGTGCTTTAACCAACCCCAATCGGCCGGTCCCAGGGTTGCCCAGCCAAATCCGTCCACCAGGCCCCGTTCCAGGGCCGTATAGGTTTCGCCGAATTTCACGGTGACCGGTATAATACCAATCTTTTTCATGAACCTATCGTATAGGGCGGCCGTTCTCATCTTCACACCCTCCAGCTCATCAATCGTTTTGATCGGCTTGTTTATTCTCAAATAAAAGGGGTCGTAAAGCCAGGTTCCAAGATACATCATGCCGATCTTTTTGTGGCGCTCGACCATAAAATCATAGAATCCTCCGGGCTTGCGCTCTTCTGCCATCGAGAATTTTGATAACTGAAAAGCGTTCCCCTCTGGAAGGAGCGGTGCATAGTAAGCGACCGGGTTGAAGATGACCTGCACTGTATTGTTGCGGAGCGCTTCGGCCTGATCGAAACCCGGAATAACCTCAGGTCCTCCTACCCAGTCGATTTCTATGGCATCCTTACATTGATCATTCACACGGTCTACCCAGACATGGATCATCGCACAAAGAGGATGATCCTTGGGCAGAAAGCTGACCGCTTTTAAAGTTTTTGGCCCGGCCACAGCGGGCGAGCTTACAAAGAAACAAATCACGACGAACAAAGCAACTATCAACGTGTAAGGTGAGAGTTTTTTCATGGCCTTCCTCCCTCCATTTTGTGAGGTTAGTATTGAAGAAACGTCTCCTTTCCAAATAGTCTTCTTTTTTTCACCTCCTTTCGTCAGCTGGATCTCAAGCCCTTCCCCTGTATTTGCTCCGAAGGATCTCGGTTGCTTCTATATCCACATTCATATCATCGTCAAGAACCACCTTATAGTTCAGCTTGGCGGATTTCATGCTGACTTTACCATTTAGGACATCCCAACGAACCCGCTCAGGATCGCGCTCTAAAGGAGAACCGTACCCGCCGCTGCCCGGAAGGCATATGCTCAGAAGATCATTCGCTCTTAGATGATCGACCCCTTTGGATTTACATCTTTGCTCTTTTGACGTTCCTGGGTTTAGAATCAAGCTACCCCGGCTTCCGGCCAGGCCGCCAAAAAGACCGAGGGGCTCAAACTTCTGCCTGTCGGAATATCGTGCCCATGTCACATCCGTCAGGAAACGGATATCCCTTCTGAGGGAAAGACCCCCTCGGTACTTTCCGGCCCCCCCTGAATCGGGAATAAATTCATAGCGCTCAATGATCACAGGGTTTTCTAATTCCGCCGCTTCCACAGGTGTGTTCATAAACCGACCCAGGTGCAAATCCTGACCATCCGGTCCATCTTTCTTGGGCCTAGCACCGGCCCCCCCGCCCTGAATCTCTATGTAGCTAAAGCGCTTGCCTGTTTGCGGATCAATACCGGAGAAGCTATTGGTACATGCTTGACCATGACTGCCGGCCACCACCCGGTCGGGAACCACTTCGCTCATTGCTCTAAGCATCGCTTCTACGATTTTGGTCATGGTCTGGCTTCTTGCCGTAACACCCGCCGGTGGCACGGGATTGGTTACCAGGCCGAGCTCGCTTTCGACCTCAATGGGTCTGAAGGCGCCCGAATTTAAGGCCATATGGGGGTCTACAATCCCTACCATCGTGTAGAAAACACCCCCCTGTGTGCAGGACCAAGGGCAATTCACGTTGCCCTTGGTTTGGGGACTGCTTCCATCAAAATCCACATTCACGGTGTCTCCCTTAATATGCACGTTAACCTGAACTTTAACCGACTCATCGACACAGCCATCATCATCCAAATAATCCAGGCCGGTGTAGTCACCATCAGGAAGGGAGGCGATAAACCAGCGGACCATGTTTTCGCTGTAGTCCAGCAGCATATGCGTGCATTCATGGAAAACTTCGATGCCGTACTTGCTCACCAACTCCTTTACCCGTTTTACGCCAACGAAGGTGGTGGCCGCCTGTGCCCTGAAATCTTCCATCGTTTTTTCGGGGATGCGGATATTACTTGCGATCAAATCAAATATCTGCGGATCTTCCTTTCCTGCACGGTATAGCTTCACAAAGGGGATCCGCAAACCCTCTTGATATATCTCGTTAAGGCCTCCGGCAACCCCTCCGGGCACCGCACCCCCCATATCCAATTGATGTGCAATGTTGGCCACGAAGGCGACCAACTCACCTTCCACAAAAGCGGGTGAGAAGAACTGAACATCCAGAAGGTGTTGTCCTCCCAAATAAGGGTCATTGCAGATGATGACGTCCCCTTCCTCAAACTTTTCTATACGTTTCAACATGTTCACAGCGGTGGTGGGGAGGCTGAACATCATGAGAGGGCAAAGGTGGGCTTGGGCTAGAATGCCTCCCCGTGCGTCCAGTACGGCACAGTTGATGTCCATGATCTCCTTCACGATAGTCGTACGCCCCATTCTCATGAGGCTGTATCCCATGTCATCCGCCACCGCTTCGAGCCCATAACGAATGACCTGCATGGTGACTGGATCCGCCCTATAGCCCATGTTCACGTCTCCGAACTTCGCGTTTAGGAAAGGGGCCAGGATGGCCCCGTCCTCTGGACGGGGGATGAATGGCCCTTTTCTTTGCTCCCGCCTTTAGGGCGGGAAGCTTCACTTATCATGCGTCATTTTTCCAGTTGGATGATGATATTGTTATACGCATCAATATATCCAGAGAATTCAGGGGGTATGAGGGTGGTTGAGATTTTTTCCTCGACAATACAGGGTCCCCTCATTCTGGTCCCCACAGGGAGCTCTTCTCTCTCGTATATTGGAATTCCTTGCCATCCTAGACGATCAAAATAAACATCCCGCACATCTTTCCGCCCGGCATCGAGAGGAGCAGCGCTTTTGTTCGCCCGCACAAGGGAAAGGGCAGGGTTCTTGCCGATGACCCGCACCCTCAAGTTTACGAACTCCACCACTTCAGCCTGTTCCGAATAAGAGTAAACCTGTTGATGCAAGAGATGAAAATCATTGGCAATCCTTCGGATAGCCTCCCTGTCCAATCTGTCGGCCGGTTCTATCGGCGTGTTGAGCTCCCAAGATTGCCCCTCATAACGGAGGTCTGCGGACCATGCGATCTCAATGTTCTCTTTGGGGACCTTTTCCTCTGTCAGCTGTTTTATCCCCTCATCCTCCATATCTCTAAGGACCCTCAAAAGGGCATCAGGATCGATATCATGTTCTTTTTTGGCCAGGGTCCTTACGTAGTCATGGAGAATATCAGCCACAACCAGGCCAACCGCGGAAAAATTTCCGCACATAGGCGGCACGATGACTCTAGCCATATTCAACTCTCTTGCTATCCCGGCGGCATGGAGGGCAGCGGCTCCGCCCATGGTCACCAAGGCAAATTCCCGTAAGTCATAACCTCTTTCTACCGAGTTGCCGCTGATCCCTTTGGCCATATTGGCATTCACAATCCGTACAATCCCGGCAGCCGCCTCTTCCAGGGAAAGTCCCATCTTTTCAGCGACGTGTTTTCCAACCGCTTCTCTGGCGCGTTCAGGATATAAGGGCAGTTTACCCCCCAAGAAATAGCCAGGATTGAGGCGCCCGAGGATCAGATTCGCGTCAGAAACGGTGGGCAACACGCCTCCCCATCCGTAGCAGGCAGGGCCAGGGTCAGAACCGGCACTCTGAGGACCTACATTCAGGATGCCACCCTCATCAACCCAGGCTATGCTCCCGCCGCCCGCACCGATGGTTTTCAAGTCCACCATGGGCAGTTTGATGGGATAATTGGTGACGCCGCCCCAGGTCGTGGTCTTGGGAAGGTTGTTGTCGATAATGGATATATCGAAGGTGGTGCCGCCCATGTCGGCACCAACCGCCATCTCGTTGCCGGTCAAGCGACTAACAAAGGCGGTTGCAATGGCGCCTCCTGCGGGACCAGAGTTTATCAATTGAGCGGCGTGGCTCTTGGCGACCTCTGCCGTCATGGTTCCACCATTGCTTTGCATGATGTGGAGGGTTATTTCACCATATTTCTTATGGAGCTGTTCTGTGAGATTGTCCATATACCTTTCTATGACCGGGCCGAGGTAGCCGTTCATCACGGTTGTGCAAGTTCTCTCATACTCGCGGAATTCAGGGCAAATCTCCGATGACATGGACACGGGAATATCCAGAAGCTCACTCTTGCAGATTTGAGCGACCGTTTCTTCGTGACTCGGGTTGAGAAAAGAAAACAGCAATGAGATCACAATGGCCTCAACATGTTGCTGTTTAAAGTAATCGACGACCCTGACGACCGATTCCTTATCCAAAGGGATCACCTCATTCCCTTTGCTGTCTATCCGTTCAACAATGCCCTTTCGTAAGAAACGGGGCACAAGGGGCGGGGGATTGTCCGCACCAAAATCAAAGGCCGCCTCCTTTGGCCGGGCCACCCGTCTTATTTCTAAGACATCTTCGAAACCGCTCGTGGTGATAAGGCCAACCCTCGCCCCCTTTCCTTCAACGATCGCATTGGTGCCAATGGTGGTTCCGTGAATGAGGTAATCGATGTCAGGGATTGAAGCCCCTGCAATGTCCAACACCTCTTCCAATCCCTTTAAGACCCCCTCTGCCAAGTCATGATGGGTCGTCGGGGTTTTGGCACAGTAAAACTTCCCCGTCTTCTCATCCACCAAAACAGCGTCCGTAAAGGTTCCCCCGACATCAATGCCGATTCTCATGCTTTCCTCCCAACCGGGTTTCCACAGAAAATGATCTTCCCCCGCCTGCATCGGATCGGGTACAGGAGCGATGTTCGATGGGAAATCACTGGCCCAAGGGTGTACTTGTCAATAAAGGGCAGCTATCTCCGGCTCGCAGACCGTGTTGCCGGAAGGAACGATCAAACCGCTCCTTGGACGTTGACCATACATTTCGATCACACCCTATCCAAAAAATCTATCACGACCCGGGCAAACGCTTCCGGCATTTGATCAACCATCGGCACCTTGCCGCCCTTTATTTCAGCAGTTTTGCTGCCCCTGATCTTCTCGGCGAGGGGTTTCATGCGCGGGTATGAAAATGGGTCGTCCGTGCCGGCCAGGACCAGAGTCGGCGCTTTAATAAGAGGGGCCTTGTCTTCCATCCTGTACTTGCTGACTGCGCGATGGCCTTCCTCCACCCGATCCCAAACCTTGAGCGCGTCGAGGACGAACCGAGTCAAGAGATCTGGGCGGCTCTTGGGATAGAAAGCCCGTCTTCGTTGCCACAGTTCGGTTAAGTGCGATCCGTCTTCTTTGCTTTCAACCTCATCGATAGGGGGTCGGGTTTTTCGTCTTTCCCGGTCTTCAGCATCGACATAAGGTGTGGAAGACAAGATGAGCTTATCCACCCGTTCCGGATAGGAAGCAGCCACTTCAACGGCGATAACACCGCCGGTGTGATGACCGACAAGGGATGGACGGTGAATGGACAGGGCATCCAGCAAGCTGATTACGCCTCGTGCATACAGCTCAATCGAAGCTTCTTGCTCGGGTCTGTAGGAATCACCAAACCCCACGGTATCCATTGCGATGGCCCAGTATTTTTGGCCGAGAATGGGCAACACGTCCCTGTATTCATCCCATGAACGAGGCGTCTGATGCAAAAGCAGAACCGGCTTCCCTTTTCCGGTCATCGCATAATGAATTTGGCCCTCAGGTGTATCTGCAAAACCCCTTTTCACAGCATCTTTTTCCATAGCTAGAACTCCGACATAGCGCCTTCATGCTCTGAGAAGGTTGTTCGGGGATTCTGGACATTAAGAGCAGGGTTGGCCAAATCCGGGTTAAATCGGCGCAACGAACTCAGCGTCAAGTATCCAGCGCCGGTTTTCTGCGGATGAGTCCTTTTATAACCAAAGAATCGTGAGAAAGTAAAGGCCACAAACCCAATAACCCAAATGGGATCACAGGAGGGTCCCGATCAATTGGGAAACATGCTCTATCTTGTTCTTGACCATATATTCTTGGAGCCCATCGATAATCTCCATCGTGATTGAGGGGTTGACGAAGTTCCAGGTTCCGATTTGGATGGCTGATGCTCCGGCAATGAAAAACTCAAGGGCATCCTCCAAGGAGGAGATCCCTCCGATACCGATCACAGGGATATCTACGGTTTTGCATACCTGCCAGACCAGATAGAGGGCAATAGGCTTTATGGCCGGGCCTGCCAAACCGCCGGTCATATTTCTCCCGAGCTTGGACCGCCTTGTATTGATATCAATCGACATCCCGAGCGGTGCATTGATGAGAGAGAGACCATCGGCCCCACATTGCTGGCAGATCTCTCCAAAGAGGCGAATGTCTGTGACCACAGGCGTCAGTTTTACAATCAAGGTCTTTTCGGTCGTATTTCTAACTCGCTTTACCAATTCCCTCATGACTTCAGGGTCCACGCCGAAATGCATGCCACCTTTGCTGACATTGGGGCAGGAGATATTCAATTCGAGGGCATCCACTCTTCTTTGTCGGTTAAGGATGCTGGCCAGTTCAGCGTATTCTTCTATGCTCTGTCCGCCTATGTTTACAATCAGGGGTACATCAATATCATCGAAAAAGGGAAGCTTATCCTCAAGAAATCGTTCAATCCCAACGTTTTGCAATCCAATACTTGCAAGGAGACCTGAGGGAACCTCAGCAGAGCGGTGCGGGTGACTGCCGATTCTGGGTTTCAGTGTGATGGTCTTTACGATAATGGCACCGAGGCGATTCAGGTCCAAGAATTCCGAATACTCCTCTCCATACCCAAAGGTCCCGGAAGCAGGCATGACAGGGTTTTTCAACTGGAGTCGGCCGATGTTGACTGAAAGATCAGGCGAGCCATTCATCCCAATCCACCTCCTGGATGTCAAAGATGGGACCATCCTTGCATATCAAGGCATAAACCCTATTTCCGTCCTCTGACCACTGTAAGGCCGGTTTTTTCCAGTGAGCCTTTCTGTTGATGGCTAGAGGTTTTAATGGAAGTGCACAGGAAAGACATGCTCCAAATCCGCAACCCATGTGCGTTTCCAGGGCGACTTGGCCATCCAGTGAAAATCCCTCTGAAATCTCCGCCAGTTCCTTCAGCATGGGGATTGGGCCACAAGCATATAGAGCCAGGCCTGGCGACAGTATTTTTGTCTTCAATAGATGAAGGAGGAGTTGGGGAGCCTTCCCAGGGAATCCCAGACTTCCGTCATCCGTGTAGAGATGAACTTTGCCGATATGGCTAAGTTCTTTTTCGTAGAAGATTCTCTCTTTTTTTCTGCCTCCCATCAAAACATGGATTCTGGGCTTTGGGTGGTTCTTGAAAAAGGCCTCTCCCACCGCATACAGAGGGGCGATGCCGATGCCCCGTGCGACCAGGACGACATCCGTGGCAGTGGGCCCCACAATGAACCCGTTGCCAAAGGGGCCTATAATATCCAGATATTCACCCTTTTTCCGCGTGGAAAGCTGTTCTGTCCCCTTGCCGATGACCCTATAAAGAATCTCTAGGCACGGCGAGCCGTTGGTGATTGTCAAGCGATGCATGCTGAAAGGGCGTCTTAGAAGGGGATCTTTGGTTTTGCTGCAGCGGATGTTATAGAACTGACCGGGGATGGGTTTGTGGGCAGCCGGCGACACATCCAAGGAAAGTTTGAAAATGCCATTGGATACTTTTACATTCTCAATAACTCGATAATCCATCATTCACGATGCAGCCAAAGCTTGGGCTTTTCCGTTGGATTGCATGATGAGTAAAATCCCTTTGAATCCTTGATCGCCTAATCGGCGGGTCAGTCTTGCAAGGTAGCTTTCAAGAATAGGGCCCACCGCTTCGATCCCATGCTCCTTGAACTTTTCGATTCCTCTTTCCACCTCCGTCAGATCTATCTCTTGAACCATTTTGCCAGAATAATCTACCCGCTCCTCTATGGGTATCCTGAGATATCTGGGTACGGGGGGTGGAGGTGGAAGGTACCTGCTATTGTAAAGCTCTTCTCGTATTCCTCGTCTCATTTGAAGGGCATCGCTGAAGCCTTTGGTGGTGAGGAGCCCGGTTTTTGCAACACTCCCGGTCAGCACAGCATTGGTCGTCACCCTTTTACCATATCATTAACATTTTTCGAACGCTAAATCCAATGAGGTTTGGGTATCTTGAGAAACACATTGCGATTTGCTCCCGTATTTTGGTTTAATCAACTATCGCATTATTTGACAGACCTAGTTCTGAGCGTTAGGAACAAGGAATACAATTTTGGAGAGGGAGAGTGAAGCATGAGGAGGAAAACAAAAATCCTTGGAATGATAGCTCATGTGCTGTTCTTGACCGGTTTCTTTTCATCAGCACCAGGTCAGGTGGCTGATCCGTTGAAAGTCACCGTCAGTATCCTTCCGCAGAAATACTTTATCCAGAAAATTGGGGGTGATCTGCTGGATGTGTCTGTGATGGTGCTACGCGGCGCCAGCCCAGCCACGTACGAACCGAGGCCTCAACAGATGGTTGCAGTGACCCAATCCAAGATCTATTTTGCTATAGGCGTCCCTTTTGAGAAGGTCTGGTTAAGAAAATTTGCCAAGGTCAACCCTGAGATGACGATCATCCATACGGAGGATGGGATAGAGAAGATGCCTATGAAGGGGCATCGGCATGAGGGTGAAGGGGCGCAAGATCCCGGCATTAAGGACCCTCACGTTTGGCTTTCTCCACCTCTTGTAATGGTGCAAGCCCGCAACATCTTAGATGCCTTGCTAAAAGTGGATCCGGCTCACGGACAAACATATGAGAGGAACTACAAGAGCTTCGTCGGGGAACTCGTCGATCTTGATCTTGAAATCAGATCCATACTTTCCCGAGAAGGGGAAGGCCGTAAATTCATGGTCTATCACCCTTCATGGGGGTATTTCGCAAAAAGTTACGGTTTAAAACAGATCCCTATTGAGGCTGAAGGAAAGGCCCCTACGCCTAAAGAGCTTGAAAGCTTGATTCAATTCGCCAAGGAAGAAGGGGTAAAGGTCATATTTGTGCAGCCGCAGTTCTCCACGAAGAGCGCGAACACCATTGCCCATTCCCTTGGAGGTCAGGTGATGTTTGCCGATCCTTTGGCATTGGATTGGGCGGGAAATCTTCTGAAAGTGGCGGAAAAATTCAGGGCTGCTTCGAGGTGAAGAAGGCCTCATGAGGGGTTAACCTCGGGGTTGTTCCTGACTTTCACAAAGAACGTTTTTTTATGCTCCCCCTCGCACTCAGGAAAAACCGTCTTCGACAATCTTACAGGACCTTCCTAAAGTCCAAAATAAGCTGGTTTACACTCTGTAAACATCACGGGGACATTTCATGGTTTGTCCGGTGAAATGAATAATCCCTGCCCGAAGAAATCCCCAATAATTCAAGAATATTAACCCAATTCGGCATGGATGAAAGATCTGGCACATCCGTTGCTAATAGTAGAATATGGAGGCGTCTCAAAGGGGCCTTTGAAGGTCGAGATGCCCTTTGGAGAATCAGCAAGGGAGTGACCATCCAGAAACTATTCGCGGGTACTGGCCAGTGTCCAATTCAATCCCGGCGGCCGGAACTGGATGGAAACAAAGTGCGAGTACTTAAGAGGTTTGCCCGGAACAGTTTTTTCTCATTCTGGTTGTTGCATTGGCGTTTATGTTCGCCTTCATAAACGGATTTCATGACGGAAGTAACGTTTTCGCAGCCAACGTATTGTGGAGATCCTTATCATGGCTGCTTTAGGGGGCTGGATTGAGCGAAACCTGCCCGGCATAGACAATCCCTGCGTCGACACACACGCAAAAGGAGGACAAGCCATGTTAGTTGAAAACTGGATGAACAGAAATGTCATCACAATAGATG
Source organism: Desulfobacteraceae bacterium (assembly GCA_050050615.1). Classification (GTDB taxonomy): domain Bacteria; phylum Desulfobacterota; class DSM-4660; order Desulfatiglandales; family HGW-15; genus JASFTV01. The sequence continues at coordinate 17,468 of JASFTV010000004.1, read as the reverse complement.
CCAAGGCTCCTATGCTTGAAGCGACAAAGATTTTGAAAGAACATAATATTCGCATGCTGCCGGTCTTGGACAGAAACAAGTTGGTCGGTGTAGTTACTGACCGGGATTTGAAAAGGGCATCACCCTCGGACGCGACGACGCTTGAGGTTCATGAGCTCTTTTACATCACTGCGAATATGAAGGTGGCGGAGATTATGACCAAAAAGCCTATCACCGTTCCTTTCGATTACACGGTGGAAGAGGCTGCCGAGATCCTTTTGCAGAATAAGATTTCGGGTGTCCCCGTGATTGATCGAGACGGAACACTCGTCGGGACGATCACCCAGACAGATATATTTCGGGTTTTGACCTCCTTGACCGGCATGGGCAGAAGAGGGATCCAGTTTGGCTTTTTACTGGAAGATCGGCCGGGGTCAATCAAAGAGGTTGCAGACATCATACGAAAACATGGCGGCCGTATGAGGAGCATTTTGAGCTCCTATGAGCGTGCGCCAGAAGGGTTTCGCCATGTCTATATTCGCTTTTACGATGCAGACCGGGAGGCAATCCCCCAACTTAAGCAAGAACTCAAGGAAACAGCTCAAGTCCTTTATATGGTCGATCACAGGGATAATATAAGAGAGATTTATGTGGGCTAATACCGGACACTGCTGAAGGACACCAAATTTTTGCCAGTCGCCAGGGAGGAGCCCCTTGCGAATTTGAGTTGCGGGACGGACAGACCAACTCCAACGACCCCCGATCTTGATTGTGATTTGGATAAGTTATTTGTGTTAAAAGAGTCGCAGTCCACGAGGTTTTACAGACTGTAAAGGAACTCGACAGTTGACCCTCGTGAATGAGGCTGGCGGCATATTTTATACGGCTAGAATTCGTAATGTTGTTGATAAGTTAGACGATTTTTGAGCAATTTCCTTTCATGGCATAGAGCTTGCCTTCCAAAATCATAAAGACCATGAAAGGAAATTCCTTGCAAAAAGGATACAGCATCTTAATAGCGGACCGGAATCCTCATGTCCGAGAGTTCTTAAAGCGAGAAATGGCGGCGGAGGGTTCGGCGTTCGGCTAGCAAAAAACGACCCCGAGATCCTGAGCTCTCTTTACAGTAATGACCCCTTCGACCGTATGATCCTTGACCTGGATCTATCCGACATCGGCGAACTGGCCATGTTGGAGAAGATAGAGGCCCGTCCGCCGACAATCCCCTGTAATCTGAGATTGCTTTGCTCGCAATGACAGCGTAACCACCCTTAATGCGTTCGTATTCGTTTAAGGGCTCTCAAGAACAATGAGACGGTCTTAGGAATTCACTGTTTTTGGACATTTTGCGGGGCTCGGCCATGAAGAAAATTACTGAAGAGACAGACAATAAAAAGAAAACCTTGTTTCACGCCAATGGTAAACCCTATTTTGACAAGAAGACTGAACGGAGCGTTTTCTTCTTTCTCACCATCCCCATGCGTGTGCGGGGTCTCACTGAAAAGTCTGTTCTATGATGGGAGGATAGGAAAACCCGGTTGCAGAATTACGAATAGGCACTTTAAGGATTCGACATGGGGTTTCACCGTGATGATGCCTTTTCTTCAATACCGAGGCTCACGGGTTGGATTCCTTTATTCACGTGGCTGACCGAGCCGTGGAAATGGGTGCTCGTCGGCACAGGCATGGCGGGGGTAATACGGTATCGAATTCCAGGCTTTTTCGCACAACTAGGAGAATAGGGTTTGCAGGAAACTTCTGAGGAGATCCATAAACGGATTCAAGAGCGGCGGTGATCGCATGCACAAAAAAGATAAGCGCCCTAAGATAGGTAAGAATATACTGACTATTGTGTCAGTGGCTGCCTTCATTTTTCTGGCCGGAGGCGCTGTGCTGGGCCTTTGGTCGGCCAAAGAGATGAGGGAACTGGTGGCAGACCAGTTCAATGAACAGCAACTCATCATCGCCCGTCATGCCTCCACACTGATTGAACGGCAAATTCATTTTTTGCAAAAGGAGCTTCTCCGCCTAAAGAAAGAGAGTGCTTCAAGAAATTTCGATCCCAACGCATGTCAGGAGAAAAGCCAAGAGGTCTTCTATCGAGTCCTGGAGAGCGGCATCTGGAAAATTGAGATCATCGACTTGGAGACCCAGCAAAACTATATCTTCATGCCCTACAGACAGTGGTCTTTGAAGGAGGCCACAAAAGCGAGATTGGAAGTCATGCCACCTCTCGAAACACTTCGTGAGAAAGAAGTATGGATCTCCCCGACCCAGATCAAACCATACGGAATCAATCTTTTTTTGGGGACATTGTTCTCAGAAAACTCCCCGAGGGCACTCCTGTTCAATCTTAATATCTCATGGTTCTTAAGCCCTTTTCTGAGAGACATTCGCTCGGGAAAGACCGGCTATGCTTGGCTTATCGATGAAAAAGGGACCTTCCTCTATCATCCCAATACGGAATTCATTGGAGAAAGCGCCCTCGAAATTCGGGTAGAGAAATATCCCAAGGATATTCCTTTAGGGCTCATTAATTTCATTCAGAAAGAGAAGATGCTTCGAGCTGCGGCGGGCACGGGATGGTACTATTCCGGTTGGCACCGGGGAATTACCGGCAAGATCAAGAAGCTCATCGCTTACTGTCCTGTCGCCATTTCCGAAGATGCGCGACATCAGTGGTCTGTGGCCGTTGTGGCCCCAACATCTGAGATAGAAGATGCTGTACGGAGCGGATACCTGAGACAGCTTTTGTTGCAGGGGCTGGTTATTCTGGTGATCCTCTTGGGCGCAGCCGGGCTCCTCTTCTTCGAAATGCGATGGTCTCGAGTCCTGGAGGAGAGGGTCCAAAAGAGAACGGAAGAGCTCAAGAAGTCGGAGGAAAAATATCGCTCCCTGGTGGAAAGTGCTGAGGATTTTATCTTTACGGTCGATTCGGAGGGCCGTTTTCTGTCTATGAACAGCTTTACGGCCAATTTTTTCGGCGGGCCTCCGGAAAAATTCCTGGGAAAGGGACTCTCCGCACTATTCCCGGAGGATGTGGCTGAAAAACAGCTCAAATGGGTAAAGCTTATTTACGAGCTCGGTAGAAGCCTCCGCGATGAATTTGAGATCGAAGTGGGGGAACATGAGATCTGGATCAGCGCAAATCTAATGCCTTTGAAGGATGAAGAAGGCAACGTCAGTGCTGTTCTCTGTATTGCACGGGACATTACCGAAAGCAAGAATTTGGAAAGACAGCTCATCAATACAGAGAAGTTGGCATCCATGGGAACTCTGGCGGCGGGGGTTGCCCATGAAGTGAATAATCCGTTGGGGGTTATCATGGGTTTCTGCGACCTCCTCTTGCGAAAAACGGACAAAAATTCGCAAGATTATGAGGATTTGAAGACCATAGAAAGACAGGGTCTCCATTGTAAGCAGGTGGTGGAGAATTTGCTCAGCTTCGCCCGTCTTGGCGAAGGGGACTCGGAATACGCTGATTTAAAACAGTGCCTGGAGGATATCATCAAGGTGGTCAAGCATACCCTGGAGATGCATGACATTGACCTGGATCTTTCTTTAGCGGAGAATCTACCTCCTGTCAGAGGGGACTCGCGCCAACTGCAGCAAGTCTTTTTGAACCTTATTAACAATGCCGTTTCCGCCATGCCGACGGGAGGCGCATTAAAGATTCTGACGTTTCTGGAAAGGCCCGGCCGGAAGGCGGTGATTCAAATCGAGGATAATGGCATCGGAATCAAGCCAGGGGATATGGACCATATTTTTGAACCCTTTTTTACCACCAAACCGGAAGGGGAAGGGACGGGTTTGGGCCTGTTTGTAAGCTACGGGATTATCGCCAAGTATGGGGGAACCATGGATTGCGCCAGTCATCACTCCCCATCACTGAGGCCCAATGGGACGACTTTTACTATAAAGCTGCCCATAAGGGGTTGAGCTGATTTCGCGCGTGCGAGCTTTTGAGTCGCAATCGTGGAAAAGAAAGAGATTGGTGCCACACCAAGGTATTTAACCTTTATGGTGGGTTTGTGCTGTAACTCTATAATGGATGTCTATGCAGACATTCAACTTTTCCTTTTGTGGGGGCGGGGTTTTAGACCCGCCTGGTGGGGCTTTCTGAGGATCAATGCCCGGTAAGATTTTGATCATAGATGACGAAAAGGACATGTTGGTCCTTTTGCGACGGATGATCTCCGAGGAGACGGACCACGCAGTGGTCACGGAGGCTGATCCATTCACGGCTCTGGATTTGTTTAAGGAACAATCTTTTGATCTGGTCATAACGGACCTGAAGATGCCCAAAATGGACGGGATCAAACTCCTTGAGGGCGTGAAAAAAATAAATCCGTATGTCTCCGTGGTTTTGATGACAGCCTACGGTACGATTGAGACCGCTGTGGAGTCTATTCAGAAAGGCGCCTATGATTACATCACCAAACCCTTCCGTCGGGAGCGGATTGTTCTGACTGTAAATAAGGTCATGGAATGGCAGGAGATGGTGCAGGAGAATATTTCCCTGCGTCAGGCCCTGGCTGAGCAGGAAAGCTTTCCCCCCTTGGTTGGTTCCACATCTGTGCTGAAGGAAATTCTTGAACGCATCAGGCAGGTGGCACCCACCATGGCCACCGTCTTGATCACGGGAGCCAGCGGCACCGGAAAAGAGTTGGTGGCGAGGGCTGTTCACCAAAACAGTTTAAGGCGTTCCAAGAAGTTCGTAACCGTAAACTGCACAGCGATTCCAGAACAGGTCATAGAGAGCGAACTTTTCGGCCACGTCAAAGGGGCTTTTACAGGCGCCTGGAAGGATAAGCGAGGATTGGTCGAGGAAGCGAACGAGGGAACCCTCTTTCTGGATGAAATTGGCGACCTGAGCCCGAATATGCAGACCAAACTCCTACGGTTATTGCAAGAGGGCGAATATAAGCTGGTGGGGAGTCTGATCACCAAGAAGGCGGACATTCGTTTTGTGGCCGCCACCAACCATAATCTGAAAACGGAGATAAATGAGAAGCGCTTCAGGGAGGACCTTTACTATCGCCTAAACGTCATCCACATCGAATTGCCCCCCTTGAAGGAGAGAAAAAAGGATATCCCCGTGTTGAGTTATCATTTCCTGAAGAAATATGCCCAGACCAATCAGAAGGTTATCCAAGAGATCGCCCCTGAAGCGATGCAGGCGCTTGTCTACCGAGAATACCCCGGGAATGTGAGGGAACTGGAAAACATCATCGAACGAGGGGTCATCTTTTGTATGTCCAAGACCTTGATGCTGAGCGATCTCCACCTGGAATGGGAGGAGGCGACCTTGTACCCTGAGCTTAGTGAGGATATTGCACAGCTATCCTTCAAAGAGGCCAAAGAAAAGATGATCGACCGTTTTCATCATCAGTACATCCTGTCTCTGCTTCGGGAAAGCGGTGGAAACATCAGCAAGGCGGCGGACATGGCCGGCATCCAAAGGCAGTATCTCCACCGTCTGATGAAAGAGGCGGGCATAAAAGCTGGACAGTTTAAGGAAAAATCAGATTAGTATCTCAGCCCTATTCCACAAAAGCCGTGGCGGAGAGCCCCGTCCGGAAGGGCGAGGGTGAATGGCGCGTGATTTTTGTGGGGGTGCAGGCAGCTTGCGTCCGCGGAAGCGAGACCCTTGCGAGGGCCAATCCCAAAGGCGGTTCGGCTCGGGGGATCGCAATATTTGTTACATCGAATTCCACAAGGGTCCAAAATGTCGTTCCAAGTCCCCCGGGCCCAAATACCGCCATATATAGATATCTGGGGCGGGGCGACGAAGCAATCTCGCCGCTGCTCGCCCGCATTTCTGCAATAAAACTAGGGTTGATATTTGGTTCTTGAGTTCGCTAAGCAGGGTCTTTTTGGGTGTGATTTACGTCTCTGAACTGATTTGAAGCCCTATCTTTTCAAAGGCGTCTTCAAGGCGAACCATGCCGACGGGACGACGGTTGTGGACCACGGCGATATATTTCAGGTTATGGCGCACCATTATTTCGATGGCATGAGTGATCTTATCCCCCATTCCCACGGAGGGGTCGAGGGGGACCTCTTTCTTGTAAGGCAGAAGGATTTCTTCGACGCTTCTTCGTTTCATAACGGCAGGGCTGAGCCCTCGGTTTGAGTGGGGATCGCTTCCTGACCCTTTCAAACAAGCAGGGTTTGATGCCAGTTCAAGATTTGAATGCAAGAGAGATGCCATCCAATCTCAACCAAAGGCCTATGGCGGGGCAGCTTGAGTTGAACGGCCTGAATGCCCCGCCAAAGCAATCTTCACGGCGCAAAGGCATTGGGGGGATATCAACGCTTCGTCTCATTCCGGCGACACGGACTGTAAACTCCGGGTGACCGGAGAGATCTCCTGCAAGTGAGTAGGGAAGGGGAAGCCGCCCAGATGAGGGCAAGGGAGAAAGATATGTGAAATTTTGGCAAGGGGCTGGTCAGGCAGCTCGGGGGGGGAGCGCCCGCTGTGAACCGGGCTCCCCTTTTAGGCCTTAATGATGAGATACGTGATGTATCCCATGTAGCAAAAAAGCAGGATAAAACCTCCCTTCCGTGAAACCGTGTAGGTCTTTCTCATCATGAGCCAGGGCAGAAAACTCGTAAACATCATTACAAAGTAATCGATGACGAGGCCGCTCTGAATAAAGCCGCCCGGAATGGGAATGGGCCTCACCAACGAGGCTGCGCCGAGTACGCTCATGATGTTGAAAACATTGCTTCCCACCAGGTTCCCGATACTTATGTCCATTTCCTTTCTGAGGGCGGCAACCACAGAAGTGGCCAGTTCTGGAAGGGAAGTCCCGAAAGCGACGATGGTCAGGCCGATGAACTTTTCACTCACTCCCAGTATCTGCATGATCTTCACAGCGGACTCCACCACAATCTGAGCCCCGCCCACAACCCCTACGATTCCTATCAGGATCAGGACAATCTGCCTTGGCCTGGAGGTGATATACTCTATCTCCTCCACTTCAGAGGCTACGGCCACCGCCTCGGCACTGGATGCCTGTTTGGACTCTTTCATGGCGATCACATAGTTGAAAATAGTGTAAAGGATGATTCCAGCGAAAAGGGTGGCCCCCTCGATTCTTCCAAGTTTGGAATTGAGAGAGAGCACCAAGAGGTACACAGATATGGCCAGCATGAGCGGGATGTCTCTTTTTACGACCGACTTATCGCTGGTGATGGGTTGAAACACGGCTGCCAAGCCGAGAACGAGAGCGATGTTACAGATATTGCTTCCCACCACATTGCCAACAGCAATCATGCTCTTTGCCTTGATAGAGGAGATCAGGCTGACCACCAGCTCCGGCGCGGAAGTCCCGAATGCCACCACTGTCAAACCGATAACGATCGGCGTGACACCGAGACTACGAGCTAAGCTCGATGATCCTTTTACAAGCCACTCCGCTCCATAGTAAAGCAGCAGGAATCCGAACAGACAAATCAGAATTAAGAATGCCATTATTTCACGCTCCTTGGATAAGACGAACCACGCTTTGTGCTCTGAGTCAAGTCTCGTTCACCCTGGTAGCCACTGTCGTGAGCCCATGGCGGAAGGCTGGGTTTCTATTTCGGCAATTCATGGTAGGTCAAAATCTATGAGCTCTGGGGATATTTAGCTCAGCTTTGCATAAGACCCCTCTTCCGCGCAGGGATCATAGGGAACAGCCCCCTTTGTGTCAAGCATATATTGATCCCACGATTTTCAATGTTTAAGCCCCCTTGAAATCAAGCCGGGTGATGCCCAAGACCCGGAACTTTCTACTGAATTTCAGCATCATGCAGCAGAGCGAGAGCCCATTCGGACAAGGAAGAATGAGGCTGTCCTGACTCTAGGGAAAAAAACCATGATTTTTCTTGATTTTTCAGGCCCTATTGGGTATAGAGACACAACAATTCATGGTCTTGATATTAGAACCCTTTAGAAGAAAGGAGGTGAATCTTTAGAATTTCAGAGACAAGGTTTTAGATTCGCTTTTGGAAAGTGAAACTGTGAACCGTTCTCCAAGAGGGAATTGCTTGGACCGTTAACCTCTCTTATGAATTAATGTTGAAAGGAGGTGGATCTGTTGACTAACGGGAACGGGAAAATCGACTGGTCAATTTTGTACAAGAGTGAGGACTGGTGGGCCTGCTGGATCGGCTGGTTTGTCGTGCTGCTGGCTATTCCCCAAGTGATGCCCCATGTGCCAAAGCTTGCCAAGTGGACAAGCCTGGGGCAGGCGTTTCCCCAAGGTTGGGGTACCCTGGGCTCCGCCATTGTCCTCCTCATTATCACTGGCGTTACCACGAGCATTGGGATGGCCTTCATGAAGAAGTCCGTTGGAAAATACATCCCGGGCTTCGTTCTCGTTTTTGCTCTCAGTTTCCTGGCTATCTTCATCTCGAACCAGGTCACAATCAAGTACTGGGGTATTGCGTATGTGATCTGGGCGCTCGCTTTCGGCCTGTTCATCAGTAATGTTTTGGGCGTCCCCGAGTGGTTGAAAACCAGTGTGCAAACGGAGTACTTTATCAAAATCGGTCTTGTCATCATGGGGCAGCGGATCATGTTCTCCACGGTGGTCAAGGCGGGTGCCGTTGGCATGGCGCAGGCCTTGCTTGTGGCCACATTCGTCTGGTTCCTGACCTACTTTATTTGTAGAGGGTTTAAGGTATCGGAGCGTTTCAGTTCCATCATCGCGACGGCTAACGCCATTTGCGGCGTTTCAGCCACCATTGCCGCCGGCGGGGCGATTCGCGGCGATCCCAAGGAAGTGAGCTACATGGTTGCCTGGCTGATGATTTGTGCTGTTGTCCTTATCCTTGTGATGCCTCCGATAGCTAAATGGCTGGAACTTCCGACAAATATGGGTGGCGCCTGGGTTGGTGGCGTAATCGACAATACCGGTGCTGTGGTGGCGGCCGGTGAGATCATTGGCACTGCGGCATCGCTGAAAGCTGCGGCCATGGTCAAGATGGCCCAGAATGTGCTCATTGGTCTCGCAGCTTTCCTCCTGGCCCTCTGGGCTACTTTGAGTCTGGATGTAAGGGAAGGAGCGGAAAAGCCTTCAATCGTGGAGGTCTGGTATCGCTTCCCTAAGTTTATCGTGGGCTTTGTGGTTTCCTCTTTTATCATTTCCTTCTTTGTGGAGCCTTTCCAGGGCGCCGATGCTGCAAAGGCCCTACACAAGTTGTGTAAAGGCTATCGAGTCTGGTTTTTCACCATCGCCTTCGTATGCATCGGGCTGGAGACCCGTGTGAAAGACTTGTTGACGGTCGGAGGCGGCAGACCGGCTATTGCCTACTGGATCTCTCAGATACTCAATGCGTTCTGGACGCTGTTCATCGTTTGGATTCTCTGGTCTGGACGGTTCTTTACACCGCCTATTCTCCCAGACTAACCTCTACAAGAAGGAAGGGAGGGCGCTCTGTTAAGGAGCGGCCTCCCTTTGCTTTCCTGAAAACATAGAGTTCCCAACCCTCTCCTTAGAAATTGAAGCCCCGGCGCGGCATGGCAGACCGCACGCCTTGAAGTGGAGCCGTCCCCATTGGATAGGGGACATTGACAGGTCGCGGATGGGGGTGTTATAAGTCTGTATCAGGAGAGGCTGCGATGAAAAAGTTTAACAGGATTTTATCCGCTGAGGAGATTTTTGCCAGACAGGTCGCTCTCGGGGTCATTACGACGAGACCTCTGACGGTATGGCACTACATGATCCCCTTCATGTTTATCTTCGATTTCTTGAGAAGGAGCAGCATCATTCGCCAGTACACCAAACATTTTATGTTTCCCAGGAAGGTTGCCATGGAGTCGGCTCAGGAGATAAGGGACGGTGAGCCAAGAGAGAAGGCACTTTTGGAAGCTGAAAAGGAGATCAAGGCGTGGCTGAATTCTTTGAATCTCTACTCCGAGGCTCTTCATCTGAGTCAGGTGGAGGTGGTCAAGCTGCTTATCGATCACTATGACAAACTACTCAGTGCCCAGGGAGAGACTTACGACGATCTGGTCAGGAATGTCTATTTCAACCGCTACAACTACGAGACCTACTTATCTCAGCTGACCTCGGCGGAAAAGCAGGTGGACAAAGCCATGGTTGAGAGCTTGGGTGAGACGGAGCCGCTCCGGGAGAAAATCCTGGCAGAACAAGAGCAAGTGGATAAATTGAGGAAAAAGACTGTGGCTCGAATCTTCTAGAGGTAGAGATAAGGTCGAATATGGGCGGGGCTCCAAAAACAGCACTGGATGAGAAGTACAAGGCGGTCTTGAAGCAGGAAAAGGCATGGGCTAACTCGGTGGCCAGGGCATTGATCAAACCAAAGCCTTTATCCGTATGGGAGGTGATGATTCCCGTACTGCTCATTCTTAATCTGCTCAAATCCAAGGGTGAAAAGGAGGTCCTGGTCAAGAACCTTCTATTCACCAAGGAATTGGCTCTTGAGGCGGCCCTTGACATGGTGAGAAGGGGGGAGAGCAGGGATGCGGTCCTGGCGCCCATTGAGGAAAAAACCCGCGGTTTACTTTCCTCCGTTGAGAACGGGATTTACTCCGAGCATATTCGCACGAAGCAGTTGAAAGAAATAAATCTACTCATCGATCACTATCATAAGCTCCTTCAAGTGGATGGCGGGGATTATGCCTCGTTAGTCATGAATGCGTATCAACGCCCTGAAGCCTATATGACTTTTCTGGCGCAACTTAGAGATGCTGAAAAAGAGGTCAGTCAGGCGGCGGAGCAGACCTTGGGGAGCCGGGCGGACGCTGAAACGGTCTCGACCTTGGAAGAAGCCACCGATAGAATAAGGATGGCGGTGGCCCGAAGGATTTTTCAAACCACCCACTGACGCTGGAATGTTGAACAAAGAAGAACGCCGCCTGGTGTATGAGTATGCCTATTTGCCGGAGCATCTCCCGGATTATGTGGAGGCGGTATCCGGCGGAAAAGCCCACCTTTTGGACGACTATCTCTGCTTTACTCGGAGAAGTCACCTCCTCTTCATTGGTTATCCTCTAAAAGGCAAGACGAGTGACCCCCAAAGGGCTTACCAGGAGGCCTGTGAGCGCTTCCGCCCATCCACCGTAGCCATCATTGCACCTGAAATCTGGCTGCCGGCGGAGACCTATGAGGGGCAACCCCAAGACAGTTACTACCGCCTTGACCTCGGTGTGGAACGATTGGATCCGGAGGTGGCGTATATGGTGCGCCGAGCCAGCAGGGAGCTTGAGGTGAAAGAGGGCGCACTTGGCAGAGAACACCAAGAGCTGGTTAAGGCCTTTCTCTCTTCCCATGCGCTGTCGCGAGAGCAAAAAGAGATTTTCAAGGGTATTCCGCGTTATCTAAAGCGCTCAAGGACGACGCATCTCCTTGAAGCGAGAAAAGGGGATGTTTTGGTCGCCTTTAGCATTGTGGACATGGGATCCGCCCGTTACGCCTTCTATCTTTTCAATTTCCGAGCTGAGAAAGAGCATGTCCCCGGCGCATCCGACCTTCTTCTCCGGGAAATGATAGGCCTTGCCCGAGCCGACGGAAAGAACGCTCTGAACCTCGGACTGGGCGTACACCCGGGTATTCGTCGTTTCAAAGAGAAGTGGGGCGGAACACCTTTTCTCACTTATGCCTCTGCCATGGCTACCAGGAAGCCATTTGAGATGGGCGGACTGGTGGACAAGCTTTGACAGGGAGGATGGCCTAATAACCCGACCCCTTGAGAAAACGGACTATTTCTGCATTGACCAGATCAGGGCGCTCAAGAGGTAAGCAGTGACCGGCATTTTCCACGATATACAGTCTGGAATCGGGTATTGCGGCATGAAGGAGACGGGAAAAACGAGGGGGAGTCCAACGATCTTTATCGCCGACCATGACCAATGTGGGTACGGTGATTTTTTTGAGCGCCTCACCGGCTTCCCAGTTCCAGAGACTTCTGGCCACTTCGAAGTAATTTTCCCTGGGATGCTGGGTGATATCAGCCATCACCCAATCCATCACTTCCTTTGGAGCCGTGGGTGAAAGCATGTTCCTTGCTTCCCTTTCGAGCCAGCCTGCTTTTTCGCTCGGGAATCTTTGACTCTCTTTGTCGTATTTCCGCGGTGCGGCGAGGTCCGTCAAGAGATGGAGCCGGGCCTGGAGATACTGGAGGATGATCCTCAGCTTGTATTTGGGATTCCGGTGGCCTCTGGTGGCGATGAGAATCAAGGCCTTAACGATTGAGGGGTGATCCAAACAATATTGTATGGACACAATGCCTCCCATCGACCATCCGACCAGAGCGACCTCATCAATCCCGACCTTTTGGAGAAAAGCGTCCAGATCCCTTGCAAATCCAAAAACGGAATAGGTCCCTTCTAGCGGGCTGGACTGCCCGTGGCCCCTCACGTCCAGGCTTACAACGTGATAGTAACGAGACAACGCCGGGATCTGCCACCGCCACCATTGCTGAGAGGCCCATGCCCCATGAATGAGCACAAGGGGATGGCCCTGACCGGTGCTCTCATAGTAAAGCCTGCCATCCTCCAAGTCGACAAAAGGCATGTTGTTTCCTTCCCTTTGGTTTTGAATTATGAGTGGAAGAGTTCAGAAGCATAGCGGTTCACTATGTCCGCGCTCCATCACCCCCTCCGGTCCTGCAACTCAAAATGGAATTGACCGAAGCTATCATCCATCAGCGAATATCTCTTCCGCTTCCTCCATCCTGGCTTGCTTGAACGCCCGCCCTACTTTGCCAAACCACGTGAGCCGTTCATGCTTGCTCCCTTTACTCATGGTCTTGATAGCCGCCTGGAGCACCTCTTGTTCTGCTTTTTGAAGTTTGTTGAGGAAGGATAAATAGTTTTGTTTGGATCCATAGGTCACTCTTATCATCTCTTCGTAGCTATTTTTGTCTGACTTGAGGAGCTTCAGGTAATGTTCGATGAGCAACTCAATCTCGTGCAATTGCTTGCGCCGGACCTTTTCCGTGTAGTACCCCTTTTTCTGCCTGTCTAAGATCTCCTTAGTCTTGACTTCTATCAAGCGCATTTGTGTCCCGTGATGCTCGCCTCGAAAAATCTCCTTTGCTGCATTGAAGGCCAGTCGCCTTGTAAAAAGAAAGTTTTTACGTGTTAAGAAAAGGTCTTTCTTGTAGCGAATGGTGTCGACAAGAAAAAGCGGGAGGAGGATAATCATCCACCACGACCTCTCCCTGTTTGCATCGATAAGCGTTCGGGCTATCTTATTCGCCTCTTTTGTTTCGTGATTCCAAATAACCCGGGAATTTCCCATGATGTGCGGCTGACGTTGTGATAGATTTTGGTGGATAAGAAGAGGATCCCACTTTGTCCAGGATGTGAAAAAGCTTAAAATTTCCTATTGTGTTGTAACACAAATAACTTATCCAAATAACAATGACGGCCCCCGCTGCGATTGAAGGTTGTCAAGTTATTTGCGATACAGAAGGCTTGCGTCCTGAAACACAAATCCGTCGACAAAAAGCCGGTGTAGCAGGGTCAAAGTATTTAGGGAACGCCTTTGTGACTCAGGACACGAGAACGATACCACACGTATGGGAGAAAAGGTAAAGGAAAACAGGCTTGATGTCAATGAGAAGGCGACAAACTAAAAAGCGCGCTCTTTAGGGAAATGTTTTGGAGCTCACTGCAGATGCCGGGTTGATCGCTTGCTTCGGTGCTCCCATAAAGAAAAGGAAGTTGCGCGTGAGAAAGAAAATGGTTAAGTTAAACGCGGTTAAATGATCTCCGTATGGTGACTTCAGGTGATCGGAAAGGGATTTATGGAAAAATACTCATTTAGCGGGAAACATGTCCTTGTGACCGGAGCTACGGGCGGCCTGGGGTCAGCCCTGGTCAGGAATCTGGCCGAAATGGATGCCCATCTGGTCGTTACCGCCAGATCGATGAAGGCGTTGAATGAACTCATCTCCACGCTGCCTGAATCCGCTCGCGCTGTGCCGCTGACGGCTGATCTGTCCAAACCGGGAGATGCGGAGGAGCTGGCCAAAAGGGCTATTGCGGCTATGGGTTACATCGACGTCCTCTTCAATAACGCCGGTATCGGCTACTTCGCCCTGATGGAGGAGGCAAAGGAAGAAAATATCCGCCACCTTTACGAGGTGAACACCTTTGGACCCATGGCCCTTATTAGAGGGCTCGTTCCCCAGATGAAGGCCAGGGGTGGCGGACGAATCATCAACGTCGTCTCTTGCGCCGGTCGGGTTCCCATTCCAACGGTAGGCGTGTATGGCGGAAGCAAATCAGCCCTGGCGGTGATGGCCAATACCATGCGTCTGGAGCTCGAGCCGGCAGGAATCGATATCATCAATGTGTACCCGGGTACGGCGGATACCTCCTTCGAAGAAAATGCCTTGCGCGAAGAAGAACGCCCTGGCCTGTGCCCAACCGACCATTGCGGCCTGCCCAGGTACGACATCGCGGAGCAGGTCCTTGAAGCTGCTGAGGGGCCACCGGGAGAGGTCTGGCTGGAAAGGCAGGGAAGGTGGCTTTCCGCTGCGTCCCTGATCTGGCCCAAATATGTGGAGCGACGTCTCGCACCCATACGGGACAAGGTGGTTAAGGTCAAATCCCTCAAGAAAAGACGATGGCGATTGTTTCAAGTCGAGTCGGCTATGGCCTGTAATCTCGAATGCGTCATGTGTCCATGGAAGGGGGTCAGAAGTGAAGTGGGAGCCCGGGGCATCATGTCGCAGGAAATTTGGGAAGCCATCCGTCCCTATCTCACGGACGTTCGATCCGTAGACTTCAGCGGAGGCGGGGAAGCTTTGCTCCAACCCAGGCTGGTGGAATGGATTGGGGAGGCGAAAGCGGCTGGCTGTGAGACGGGATTTTTGACCAACGGCCTCCTGCTAAAGAAAAAAACTGCACGACAGCTTATCGCTGCCGGGTTGGACTGGATCGGTATTTCCATGGATGGTGCCACGGCCGAGACGTATGAGGAGATACGAAAAAACTCCAACTTTGAGAAGGTATGTGAAAACGTGGGGCACATCGCTGCACTTCGTGCCGGTAAAGTTCCGAAAACCATGATCAACTTTGTCTTGATGTCTATGAACTTCCACCAGGTTGAGGAAATCGTAAGACTGGCCGCCCGTTTGGGCGTTGATCAGGTGAACTTCAAGCAATGCGACGTTATTCGTGGTGAGCACGGCAAGCGCTTCGGCCTTTTCGCCACGGAGGAGACCAAGGAGGTGCGGCGCCTGGAAAAGTCCTTGGCCAAGGCACGTCGCCTCGCCAAGAAGCTGAAGGTTCAGACGACAGCTTTCCCTTTCACACCAAGTGAACTGCCTGTCTGTGAACAAGACCCTCGGGACTCTCTGTTTATCCGCTCTGACGGCGTCGTGGCACCCTGTATCAGTCTTGCTTACGGTGGCCCCACAACGTTTATCGGCAAGGAAGTCAACATGCCGTCTGTGCACTATGGTCGGCTCCCGGATGAGGACCTGCTTGGCTTGTGGGAAAGCGAGACATGCAAGTTTTACAGGGAACGGTTTCAAAATCGGGTCAAAGCACAGGAGGACGCCATTGTGGAGAGCCTGATTGGTGCGTCCTCTAACCGCTACAAGACGCTGGAAACTGCGAGGGAGGCCATGCCTGATGCACCGGAAGGGTGCAGAGTGTGCCACTACCTCTACGATATTTAGCGACCTCTTCTTACAAACGATTCTTTCCCTTTTCCCTATCCCCGTGTTCGCACGGATTTGAGCGAAGCACGGGATTCTAACCTAACCCCCTCCTCCTATTTGTAACTAAATCCTGATTGAGATGTCATAGACGAAGGATTTTGTCGGGGTCGGATCTGGACATGCGTCCATAAAGATTCGTTTCTCAGCTCAATCCGGCCCTGGTAGCAGATCGCACAGGTCCCCGCTCCATTCATGTCATGGCGGGGAGGTGGAGGCGAGGCAGGCTGATCCAAAGTTCAGCATCATTGTCGTTTGAAATGATCACCCCTTGTCAGCCACCCGTTTACACCGGAACGCTGGGACACAGCGTTGAGCCCAGGGAGGGGCCGGAAAAGACAGTAATATGAGTAGGGTATACTATGAGCAACCCACACATAGCATTTGGCACACATCTTGAAAATTTGCAATGACATTAAACCTGTCAGGTTGTTCAGCCTAAGGAGACCCCGCCACCGTGTTAGCGCGGAGAGGGTGTCGTCCTGAATGATAACCGGTTAAGTTTATGGGAGATAGGATGATGGAACAAGAAGTCAGAGAGAGAGAGATGGGTTGGGAGGTTGCCAGAAGAGTTGAGTCGGAGAAACCCAGCATATTTGAGCGCCTTAAACCTGAGAAGAGACAATGGGTTGCGATGCTTTGGGGAGTCGCCATATTCTTTGGGATTTTCTTGGTAGGTTGCTGGCTGGCCGGAAATCCCTTCGAAGCGACGCAAAGGATTCCTTCCGAATATGTGAAAGCGAAGGGGTGGGTAGGCACGAACAATTGGGGTATTGTTTGGTACGTTGTTGGTCTTGCCCTGTTCTTTGAATTTATGGATGCTTCAGCAGGCATGGGATATGGGACGGCGATTACGCCACTCTTGCTGGTTATAGGCTTCTCACCAAAGCAGGTCGTCCCCGCAGTAATGATCCAGCAGATGTCCGCAGGGCTTGTGGGAGCCTTTCTGCACAGAGAGTTCGAAAACGTGCAATGGAAGTTTAGGCCAATGTCTGAAACGATCAAGCTATGGCTGGTCATTGCAATAGTGGGGTGCGCAGCAGTGGCCTTCTCAATCACCGCGGTCTACGCTTGGTTCAAGGTGGCAAAAATATGGATCAAGCTCTACGTGGCTATCCTGCTCCTGGTGATGGGTATCGTATCTCTTTATCAAGGTAGAAAGGTGAGGCCTTATAAGCCAAAAAAGATGTTCTTGTTCTCAGCCATAGCTGGATTTAACAAAGGAATCGGAGGCGGTGGATACGGCCCTGTGGTGACCGTTGGCGGCCTTATTTCCGGTGTTCCGGTTAAGAGCATGCTGGCTGTGACAGCCATATCGGAAGGTACGGTCTGCCTCTTCGCCATCATCGTCTGGTTCGCTCTTTTGACTGCCGGTATAACCATTGATTACATCCTGCTGCCGTCCATGATGCTTGCGACCATGTTTACGGCTGTGGCAGCGCCTTACACGACCCGGATATTCCCCGAAAAAATGTGGAAGGTGGTGGTTCCGGCCTATTGCTGCATTGTTGCATTGATCTGTTTCTGGAAAATCGGTCCGCAAGTGATTCAAAAGTTGGTAGGATAAGCTTAACTGCGGTTGCTGATATTCGTTTGGACGGGGATGAAGGACACTTTTCTTTGGGGTGCCAAGGCACCCCAAACCTGTAATATGGAAGCGAATCAGTTTCTGCTTATCCTCCATATGGCTTGGCTGAGGACGTGCATAGACGAGAGCGTCTCCAGAATGGTCGGGATCACCCTGACCTTTCCGGGCCTAGGGTCCTCGTTGATCTTGTGAGGCGCAGTAAACACCAGGT
>JASFTV010000003.1:0-34199 GCA_050050615.1 Desulfobacteraceae bacterium | reverse complement strand
AACGACTGGAACAGGACGGCCACGGCCGCCCAAATGGGCATCCATCCAACCACGCTCTGGCGCAAAATCAAGCGCCTCAACATCGAGATACCAAAGGGAAACCGAAAAACAGAATAGGCACTTTCCACAACCCAATCTTTCTTGAATCTCAAATAGATTTCCATCGATCAGACAAAGCACAAGAAAGTTGCATATTTGCTATGCTCTAATCTCTTTACCATTGCATAAATGAAATGTGTCTAATGCCTCGTCTCTTTTTCACCGAAGGGGTGCTCCACAGAATTCTTTCCTGATTTCAAGCCATTAAAATAAACCTGCCCTCTTTTAGAATGTGGCACAGAAAGTGCTATTCAAAAAAGTACATCCCTTTCCCACACTGTAAGAGAAGAACGGAGGTGCAATGAAAGATGCGAGTCGCCGTTACGACTCAAGGTAAGGATCTCAAGGCTGAAGTGGATTCCAGGTTTGGCAGAGCTTGGAGATTCTTACTCGTTGATACCAAAACCATGGCTTTTGATGTCATCGAGAACACACAGAGCCTGAGCCTTCCACAAGGTGCGGGTATCCAGTCGGCCCAGAATATCATTGGATACAAACCAGACGTGGTCATGACGGGAAACTGCGGCCCCAAGGCCTTCAAAGTGCTCCAGGCAGCGGGTGTGGAGGTTGTGACGGGCGTCAAGGGCAAAATCAAGGATGCGATCAAGGCCTATCTAGAAGAAAGGTATTCCCCAGCCAAAGAGGCGAATGTGGAAGGGCATTGGGTATGAAACATAGAAAAGGCCGCTTGCTCAGTGCCGTATGACGCGGGGGTGAGCGGCGTGCAGAGAGGGGGTCGGAATGCCGATCTACGAGTATCGATGCAGGTCATGCGGCGCCATATCCGAGTTTTTAACCGGGCCGGGGGAGGATGAACAGATCGTTTGCCGGAACTGTGGAAGTGGGGAGATGGTAAAGATCATCTCCGTATCATCCTTTGTCGGATCTACTATGGAAAGGAGGCTTGGCCACACCTGTTGCGGTCGTGATGAACGGTGCGAAACGCCTCCCTGCTCTTCAGGAGGAGGGTGCAGGCGAGACTGAAAGCTTCGGCAATACAAGAATGAAAGGGGAAACTAGCGAATGAAGGTAGCTGTAAGCTCCGAGGGAGATCAATTGGATTCACTCATTGACCCGCGTTTTGGTCGGTGTGCCTATTTTCTGATCGTAGAAATAGAAGATATGAGTTTTGATGCCTTTCCCAATGATAGTATTGCTCTGGGTGGTGGTGCTGGCATTCAATCCGCCCAATTTGTCGTTTCAAAGGGAGCCAAGGTGGTCATCACGGGCAATTGTGGCCCGAATGCATTACGAACCCTTTCCGCAGCCGGGATTGAACTGTTTGTTGGTCAGACAGGAAGCGTAAGAGAGGCCATAGAGAATTACAGGCGAGGTGATCTGAGGAGTACGAGCGAGCCCAATGTGAGCGGTCATTATGGCATGGGCCGTGGTTTGGGCCGAGGCATGGGACGAGCCAGGGGCAGAGGCCGTGGTATGCGTATGTCTGGTTTCGATCAGGTTGGTCCTGCTCCATCTTCCAAAGAGGAGGCGTTGAGTTTCCTCAAGGAGCAGGCTTCGGAGCTGAAGAAGCAAATGGAAGAGATTCAAGACATGATCAGAAAACTGGAAAAGAAAAGCTAGGTCGATTCTTTTAAAAGGCCGAATGAGGCAAGAGGGGGTTTGCTATGAGGTTAGCCATGCCGATCTGGGAAAACAAGATATCCCCTGTTTTGGACACAGCCTCGAGGCTTTTGGTTCTTGATATAGAAGATCAAAGTGAGGCGGCTCGCCTTGAAATATACTTTGATGAACACGACTTATCACGACGCCGCTTTCGTATTCAAGCCTTGGGCGTAGATATCCTGATATGCGGTGCCGTATCACGCCCCTTTTTAAGGATGCTTACCGCATCCGGTGTCAGCGTTATCCCAGGTATCTCAGGGCATGCAGAGGATGTTATCCGGGGGTGCCTTCAAGGGAATCTATCTCAATCGAGGTTCTTGATGCCGGGTTTCAAAAGGAATGGTTTAAGACAAAATATCCAGTCCTTGGATTTGAAGAAGTCCCTGAAAAAGAGACCGAGGGTAAAAGGAGAAGACCATGGCAAACAGTCAGAGGCCTAAGCTATTAGTAACGTTCAAGAGTGTCGGTATGGACCGGGTTCGAAGCGCTTCTGCGTTTTGCAGGCCGTCCCACTTTTCTCAAGGGGATATCTATTTGGTTCTTGGACGGTGACCGGAAATTCGGGGTTCAACCTGTTCATGGGAGATTCCCAGATGTTTCCGGGCAGGAACCCCGAATTTCCGGCCACTGGAAGGTCAGGTGGGATTTTTTGTGAGATATCCCCTTTCGAAAAGGTCATGGCCTGCTTTGAAATGAAAATGAATCATCGCAAAGGCTTCATGCCGTGCCAATACTTTTGAACGATGCCAAGCTATTAAGAAAGACAAAGGAATAGGAGGTGGAAAAGAGCATGCCAAACGGACACGAATCTTCAGGGTTCAAGAGCCATCAAGACAAACATCAGATGCAGGACGCAGAGATCAAGGAAATGTTGAGTCATATCAAGAACAAGATTCTGGTCATGAGCGGAAAAGGAGGCGTAGGCAAAAGCAGTATCGCTGCCTATCTCTCTTTAGCACTTACCAGA
This sequence comes from Desulfobacteraceae bacterium, assembly GCA_050050615.1. Taxonomy (GTDB): domain Bacteria; phylum Desulfobacterota; class DSM-4660; order Desulfatiglandales; family HGW-15; genus JASFTV01. Next base: position 31,510 of record JASFTV010000003.1, on the reverse strand, counting down.
AAGGGTCATAGGGTAGGGCTTATGGACATCGACCTCCATGGCCCAAGCATACCGCGACTGCTGGGTCTTAAGGGGAATATTCAGTCTGTATCAGAAAATGGGAAGGCAACTCCCGTCACTTTTATCCCGAACATGCAGGTCATATCCATTGAGTCCCTCATGGGCGAAAACAAGGACATGGCCACCATATGGAGAGGGCCCCTCAAAATCGGCGTTATCAGGCAGTTTATTTCTGACATTGACTGGCCTGATCTGGACTATCTCATCATTGATTCACCCCCTGGGACCGGGGATGAGCCTTTGACCATAGCCCAGACAATACCGGATGCGAAAGCGATCGTTGTCACTACACCGCAGGAAATCTCACTGGCTGACGTAAGAAAGTCCATAAATTTTTGCCGACATGTGAACTTGGCGATTCTGGGTATTGTCGAGAATATGAGCGGACTTGAGTGTCCGCATTGCGGAAAAAGAATTGATCTGTTTAGTGCGCGTGGAGGCCAATTCATCGCAAAAAAGGAAAACTTGCCGCTGTTAGCAAGCTTGCCTATAGAGCCTGAGTTTGTCAAAAGAGGGGACATGGGCAGTCTGGCAAGTCTCGATGGTCAGCAGCTTCCCTTTGTCCGGCAATTCCACAAGATGGTGGAACAGATCATAAAACTTACGAAGACGGAGGTATCTGCTCTTATGGAGGAAAGAAAGGAAACAAGCGTTAAAAAGCCTGATACAGGTCCAAAGATGTTGTTTGCTATCCCAGTGGCCGGGGGCAAGCTTTCAGCCCATTTTGGGCATTGCGAGCAGTTTGCCCTGATTGAAACTGAGAATGGAAAAATCAAGGGCAAATCGATGCATGTGCCACCGCCCCATGAACCGGGCGTTTTGCCAAGATGGCTCCATGAACAAGGCGCGCAGATCATTATCGCCGGGGGCATGGGTGCCAGAGCCCAGCAATTGTTCAATGAGAACGGCATCAAAGTGGTCACCGGAGCACCTGCGGATTCTCCCGAGTCGCTGGTCCATCAATACCTTTCAAACACCTTGGTGACGGGAAATAACATTTGTGACCACTGATTCTACATGTGAAGCTTCAGGATCATTATCTCCATCATGTGAGTCGATTTTGTCGTTGCTAGGTCACTCTAACAACCGGGATCCCTTTGCCTGAGTTAATTTCAGTATAACGTCATTGCGAGGAGTGCCCGACTCGATCGGGGACGATGCGGCAGTCTCAATAAAATCGTTACCCGATTTTATATAAACAAGAAAGCGGACGGTTATTTCTTTGGAGGAAGAGAGGATGAAACCAAGAGGACAGGACCAGAGTGGAAGAGGGAGAGGCCAGGATCCATCGGGTAAAGGCAGAGGCGTGGGAGGAGGCCGCGGCCTTGGTCCTGGCGGCCAATGTGTCTGCTCCGAATGCGGTCACAAAGTCCCCCACGACCGGGGAAGGCCTTGTTTTGAGACCATATGCCCGAAATGTGGTTCGTATATGACGAGGGAGTGAGGGGGTATTCGCTTTTCTGATATTCCATATCAAGGGCTCACTGTTATCCAAGATAAATCAAACCAGGCTTCTAGACGAGCTAAGTACCTGTATTTACAAGATACCCCCCGGCGCCCAAAATTCAGGTTCCCATGAGCACCGATTCGTTCTTGGACAAGAATGTCAAAAGCTTTAAAAGAACTCGACAAGATAGATGGAGGAAAGAGATCATATGAGTGATAAGGTCGACGACTTTGTGCAGGAAATCAAGGATCAAATTTTCGAGGAAACCAAAGAGGCCTTTGGCGAAGCAGCCTACCAAAGATGGCTCAATCCGCTCTATAAAGGATCGGTAGATGACCCGGATGGGTATGCCTCTTTACAGGGCCGATGCGGAGACACCATAGAGATTTACCTGAAGTTTAACGGCGAACAGGTGGATAAAGCCGCTTTTCAGACAGATGGTTGTGGTGCGATCACCGTTTGTGGCTCCTTTGCTGCTGAGATGGCTATTGGGAAGACACCTGAAGAAATTTTGGAAATTACAGGTGAGGCCATCATAGAGAAGCTGGGCGGCATCCCCAAGGAGGAAGCCCATTGCGCTTCTCTTGCTTCAGAGACGCTGCAGGAAGCCCTCAACAACTATATGATCAAACAAACATAGAACAATAAGAGATCACATTTCAATGGTTGAGTGGTCTGTTGGTCGAGAAGTGAAGGAGCTATCAAGAGTGAACGAACCATCTAAGCAGTCAACTATTTGACGCAAGTAACAAATTGAGTTGTGTAATGATAATCAGCATAGCCAGCGGTAAGGGTGGAACAGGGAAAACGACTGTGGCGACCAACCTGGCCTTGTCATTGGGACCAGGCATTCAGTTACTGGATTGCGATGTGGAGGAACCAAATGCCCACCTTTTCATCCACCCCACATTCGAAAAGACCGAGACGATCACCACCCCGGTTCCTGAGGTGGATGAACAAAGATGCACCCTGTGCGGCAAATGCGACGAAATATGCCGGTTCAAAGCCATCGTGGTAATCGGCAGCACAGTCCTACCCTTTCATGAACTCTGTCACAGCTGCGGTGGATGCGTAGAGGTCTGCCCTGAGGGTGCCATTCGCGAAGTCGGCCGGGAGTTGGGCATGATCCAGGTGGGTCGTCGCAACGGCTTGGAGTTCGTTCATGGGAGATTGAGGGTGGGAGAGGCTATGTCTCCACCCCTGATCCGAAAGGTTCGTTCTTTTACGCGTTCAGACAAACTTACCATTATTGATGCCCCTCCCGGCACATCATGCCCGGTCGTCGCAGCCATGAGAGGTGCCGATTTCATTTTGCTGGTCACGGAACCAACGCCCTTCGGCCTCTACGATTTAGAGCTGGCGGTGGGGGCCGTAAAGAAACTCGATATCCCGTGCGGATTGATCATTAACCGTTCGGATATGGGGGATGACGCGGTGAGAACCTATGCCAACGAGCGAGACCTTCCCATTCTTATGGAGATCCCTTTTGATCGACGTATCGCAGAAGCTTACGCGAAAGGAGAAATGTTGGTTGAGTTGATGCCTGGATGGATAGAAAAATTCGTGGATCTTTATCACCGAATAAGGGAGATCCTTCTCTGAGGCCCTCGGTGCTCGAGCGAGGCCGATGGGTCGGGGGAGCGGGCGTGAGACTTCAAACAATGTCGTCGTCAGGTTCGCAAAAGCCGAGCGTGGAGCAAGAAGGAATGAAAGAAATGGTCGTCATCAGCGGCAAAGGCGGAACAGGCAAGACCAGTCTTATGGCTGCCTTTGCTTCCATTGCGGATAGGAAGGTGCTTTGTGATGCCGATGTGGATGCGGCTGATCTTCATCTCATTATGGATCCGACGCACCGCATAAGGGAAGACTTCCAGAGCGGCCATACGGCAATCATTGATCTCGAAAAATGTACGGAGTGCGGCTTGTGTCAAGATTTGTGCAGGTGGCACGCGATTAACGAGCATTTCAAGGTGGACCCTATTGCGTGCGAGGGCTGCGGCGTCTGTGTCTATTTCTGTCCTCAGGAAGCGATAGACTTCCCGATCAATACGTGTGGTGAATGGTATATATCTGAGACACGCTTTGGCCCCATGGTCCATGCCAGACTCGGCATTGCCGAGGAGAACTCCGGTAAATTGGCCACCCTTGTGAGACAAGAGGCCAGGAAGCTCGCTCTGGAACAGGGGCTTGATCTCATCTTGACAGACGGCCCCCCGGGGGTCGGCTGCCCGGTGATTGCCTCCCTGGGAGGAGCCAGCGCGGCCCTTATTGTGACCGAACCCACAGTTTCAGGCAGACACGATATGGAGCGTGTCGCTGAATTGGCCGGCTTTTTCAAGGTGCCCGCCATGGTGTGTATCAACAAGTTTGATCTCAACGTTGATACAAGTCGCGACATTGAAAGATTTGCCGAAGAAAAGGGGTTGAGTTTCATCGGTCATATTCCATTTGATCCCGTATTTACGATGGCAATGGTGCGGGGACAGACGATCTTCGAATACAATACACACACAGAGGCCGGAAGGGCTGTCCGCTTGATATGGGAGAATCTGGCTCACAAAATGAACCTTTGAGGATCCATGTTTTACCACCAATTAGCTGTCTTCATAGCTCAAGATCTTAACATTTATCCGCCGAGGGCGGATTAATGTCAAGCCCGCCCTGATGCGATAGCACGTACACGTCAATTGTCTCTCTGCTATGAGGCAATGTGACCAGGCAAAATATCTCGGTTAGTGCCAGGTCTGGGCCAGGGTCTTTGGCGGAGCTGGGATGGCAAAAGCCTCATCGGTTTGAGGCGAAGCTTCGCCAGTATTCTGTATCGCAACTAACTTGACAACCTTCAATCGCAGCGGGGGCCCGTCGGGATTGGTCATTCAGACGCGCATGAGAAGAAGGGAGCCTCATTCCTGAAATGGGGCTCTTGTTTCGGGTATTTCTATTGGCCTGCACTTACACCTCCTTTGCTTGAACCATGAAACCCATCGATCGCAGGGACTGAAAGCCAAGGTTGGCCGAGCATTATGAAGGTCTTTTCGGGATTTGACAGCCCGGAGGAGAAAGGATGGGAGCATGATGGAGAAGGACAGTACCTCAAATCATGTTTCTGAAAAACTATCTTTCAATCTGGCGATCGTCGGAGGAGGGAGAGCTTGCAAATTTTTCTTGGGACTTCTCCAGAAAGACCTCTTCCCCTACCTCAACGTAAAGGTCGTCGGGGTCTGTGATGTGAATGCGGAGGCGGAAGGCTTTCTTCTTGCCAAAGAGATGGGGATTCATACGACAAATGATTTCCGTGATCTCTTCAAAATCCAAAACCTCGACGGCGTCCTTGAGTTAACCAATAGCCGGGACGTGCTTCTCGAACTTATCCGTGTCAGGCCAAAAGGGGTAGGCGTTCTGGAACACAACATCGGTAGGCTATTGAGAAGTCTTTTCATTATGAATCAAGGGCTGAGATGTGCAGCGCAACAGGTGGAACTTCAGAAGGGGGCCTCGGACTTTCTGATCCAACAGGCCAATGAAAGGATCATCGTATTGACGTCTGATTTTAGCATCATCGAGGCAAATGAAGCCTATTTAAAGGCTGTAGCGAAACCAAAAGAGGAAGTCATTGGGGCCCACTGCTATGAAATCACCCATGGCCTCAGTGCGCCCTGTTCCAGTTCGCACCCAGAACTGGGATGTCCCTTGCTGGAAACCTTGAGAACAGGAGAATCCGCCCATGTCCTTCACGAGCACCCGACTTCTGATGGGCATGCCATTTACTGCAATATGGTGACCTATCCCTTGAAAGATCAGACGGGCGAAATTGTGCGGGTCATAGAGATATGGAGGGATATCACTGAGGAGCTTTCATCCAGATGGGAACGACGAATCAGTGAACTCAAGGCGGACATGAAAAAGCTGATCCAAGAGGATCGAATGATCTCCCTGGGAAAACTGGTGGCGAGTAGCGTGCACGAAATTAACAATCCCATTCAGGGACTACTCACATTCAGCCGTCTTATGGAAACAACACTGGAAAGAGGAGCTCCAAGTTCAGAGGAGCTAGAAGCATTCAGGGATTATCTTTCAATCATGTCTAGTGAGTTGGAGCGGTGCGGAAACATCATATCCAGCCTGCTCTCTTTTTCCCGTCAATCAGAAGTAGAGCACAAAAACGTTGACCTTAATGAGATCCTGGAGGAAGTTATTACCTTGACACACCACAAGATGGAGATCCAGGATATCTATTTGATTACAAAAATTGCTTCCAGACCCTTAATCATTAACGCAGACATCAACCAGTTGCAACAGTGTTTCCTCAATCTCATCTTCAACGCCGTTGAGGCTATGCCGCAGGGGGGTAAACTGAGCGTGATCTCCGAGCTCGACGAATCCTCAAAGAATGCTATTGTACAGATTCAGGATACCGGGTGTGGGATCCCGGAGGAGAATGTGGATCATATCTTTGATCCGTTTTTCACCACTAAAGAAGAGGGAGAAGGGACCGGGCTTGGGTTATCCATCGTGCACGGTGTTGTAAGAGCGAATAAAGGGAACATTAAAGTGGAAAGCCAGGTCGGAAAGGGAAGCGTTTTCACCTTAGCTTTCCCTATCCAATAACTTCCAGGGAGGCATGGGAAGAACCGCCATGGATCAAAAGATGAGCATTATGGTCGTGGATGATGAAAGGATAGTCCGGCAATCCTTTCTTCATTGGTTTCAAAAATACGGACACAAGGTCGAAACAGCAGCCTCAGGCTTTCAGGCTCTTGAAAAACTTGAAAAGGTCCCTTTTGATCTCCTCTTCATAGACATCAAGATGCCTGGCATGAACGGCATTGAGCTTTTGGGAAAAGTAAAGGAGGAATACCCCGACACCATCGTCATCATTATCACGGCCTACGGTTCTATTGAGACCGCCGTGGAGGCAATGAAAATGGGGGCTGTGGACTATCTGCTCAAACCCTTCAAACCCGACCAACTTTCCCTTGTTCTGGAAAAGGTTGCCACTCAAAAGAGGTTGGCTTTCGAGTATCAATACATGAAAGGGCGGTTGGAGGAAGTCACTCGTTTCGATAACATCATAGGCCAATCGCGACCCATGCAGGAGGTCTTCGATCTCATCCCAGAGGTTGCACAAAGCGATTCTTCCATTCTCATTGTTGGGGAAACAGGCACTGGAAAAGAACTGGTAGCCAAAGCGATCCATGCCAAAAGCAAACGCTCCCACCTGCCATTTATCGCCATCAACTGTGGTGCCCTTCCGGATACCCTCCTGGAGAGTGAGCTCTTCGGCCATCAGAAGGGAGCCTTTACCGGTGCAGACCACCCCCGCAAAGGATTCTTTGAAGTCGTCTCCGGCGGCACCCTTTTCCTTGATGAAATAGGAGAGATCAGCCGGAAAATGCAGGTCGATCTTTTACGTGTACTGGAAGAAAAGAAAATCATCAAGCTCGGAGATAGACTCCCTGTCGACGTGGATTTTCGATTGATATCCGCCACCAGAAAAGACTTGGAGCAGGAGGTCTCAAAGGGGACTTTCCGAGAAGACCTTTTCTATCGAATCAACGTGATTACGATCCCCGTTCCTCCTTTGAGAAAAAGGAAGGAGGACATTTCACTCCTTGTTCAGCATTTCCTTCAAAAATATAGCCATCAAACGACGAAACGGGTTGATCATGTCAGCCGAGATGCCATGCGGCTTTTGGAAGAATATGACTGGCCTGGAAACGTGAGAGAATTAGAGAATGCTGTTGAGAGAGCGGTCGTCCTATCCAAATCCAGGACGCTCCGGCTCGGCGATTTCTCCTTTTTGCGCCCTTCTTCAATGCCGAGCCTAAAGCCGCGATCGCTGCGTGAAATGGAAAAGGATTATATCCATCAGATTTTGGTAGATTGCGACTGGAATGTGACCAAGGCCTCCAAGATCCTGGATATTAATCGAGTGAGCCTACACAAAATGATCAAACGGCACAACTTGACAAGACCTTGATCTCATCAGCGGAAAATCGCAGCCCATGAGCTCAAAACAGAGACCTATCTGCATCGTCCCCATTGGGAAAGTTTCCGAAATCACACTAAAATCCATTGCGGCCCATATTCTCGGTTATCTAAACTTGGACGCAGATATCCACCCGCCCTTAGACCATCCCACCTATGCCTACGACGAAAGGCGGGTTCAGTATGACGCGGGTGCTATACTTAATGCCTTTGAATCCATGCCCTTTCATGACTACGACAAGGTGATTGGCCTCCTTGATGTCGATCTATATGTGCCAATCTTCACCCACGTTTTTGGCGAGGCAACGCAAGGAGGGAAATTTGCATTGGTCTCTCTACACAGGCTACAGACCCGCTCTGAGGTTCCCAGTTCAGCCACATCTCTTCAAATCGAGAGAGCAGCCAAGGTCGCTCTCCATGAACTGGGCCATCTGTACAATCTTCACCACTGTACGGATGAGAGGTGTCTTATGCGCTTTTCGGGGGAGATTGAAGACTTAGATAGGACGCCCCTCTACTTCTGCAGGTATTGCTCGGTCTATCTGAGGGATGCCCTCACCCTCAGCAGACCTCGTGACACAAGCACTGAAGAGTCAAAGGAGGTGTGAGCAAAGAATCCGCACCCATAGGACCCGTCTCGAAGGACCGGGCTTCTAGTGTTGTGTGTCGTAAATAACTTGACAACCTTCTATCGCAGCCGGCGGTCGTCGTTGTCATTTGGATAAGTTATTTGTGTTACAACACACTAGAATGAAGTCGACTTTTCACATCTTTTCAGTGCGGAGAAATGTGCGCACCAGGCTATCCCATCCGACAACCGGGAACTGACCGAAGAGGTCGCTGACCGGTGTACCCCCTGTGGCTGCCAATTGTTCATATTCCGGTCCCATAAGCGACATCAGTTCTTTGGTTTCGTGCTCCATCCATTGAAAGCTGTCATCCCCAAAATAGAGTCCTTTAAGATCCCTCTTCGGCATCTTCGGTTCCAAGATGAATAACCACCCTTCCCTATAAGGATCCTCCCGGCTGATTTCAGGGTGGTCTTGGGCCTTGTGGTTCACAGCGAGGACGGTTCCTGACACGGGCGATAAAACAGCGGCTCGGTGATCATCCCGGGCGAATGACCATCCCACCTGGTTTTGCACCAAATGAGATCCCAGGAATGGAAGGGTAAGGGTTTTGGGGGCACCAAAAACCTTGACGAGGAAATCATCAAATCCTACCCTGACACGCCCACCATGCTCAAAACGAGCCCAGCTGTGCCCCATATGATAATAATAGCCTTGAGCCATTCGATACCCTGAGGCGAGTTGGTAACTGGGAGCCTCTGCAGGGCGGGCAATATCCAGTTCATCCAGCATTTGATCGTAAGGGCAATGGTAGCACTCGTAGTTCATGGTACATATCTTAGGTGCATTGACGCGACCCGTCAAAGCATGGCGGCACTGACGAGAGGCGCCATGATAGTTCCTCTTCAAATGCGCCACCCATGCCGGCTGGCTCTCTCCGGTCTCAGATTGCGGTTCCAAATTCATCGCTTTTCTCATCCCGCGATCAAATGGACAATTGTAACAATCATAGGCGTTGTCACAGAGACGGAAGTTGACGACCCCCGCCTTCATCCAGATACATTCCTGTTCAAGGACCTGGAAACCCTGAACCCTTTCCTTCTTCTTGCCTCTTTCTTTGGCTGCTTTTCTGTCCTTCATTTTTCTGGCTCCTTCCTTCGAACGTGTTTCAATCCCTCACGCGCCTTTTGATAAGAGACTGCTCCCCACCGGGCAGCTTCCCTCAGCCTGATGTGCCTCTTCAATCGTCTCAAGCCACTGCTCAAAGGCACAATGCCAACACTCATAATTGCGAGTGCAGATCTTGGGTATGCTTGTCCGAGCCTTTGTAGCGTGGATACAATGGCCACGGTATGACAGACGCCTCGCTTCCGCTTGAATGATTCTATGCCTCACCTCCACCACCTCGTCATCACTAAGGATTTTGGGGGTTCACGGTTCCTTCCGCTAAGCCCTCTTCTCTCTATATAAGCAACGAGGATGCCACAAAACGAAACGTGGCCCTTTCTAGGTTTAGGTATCTGAAATGATTGAATGATCTTGCGTTTGGTTCAGGCTTGTGCTTTTGGAAGAAGTCTACGTGCGGAAAAATGATGAAGGAAACGGCTACACTGCGAAGGGATAAGACGGGGAACAGCTTAAATAGTCATTTAAAATTAAGCTGTTACAGAAGTGTTGCCTTTAGCTATGCCTATTGTAGCCATTGTTTACAAGACTTGGACGAATCATCCTTCAGGCTTTCTGATAGGGAGTTTGATGTGGAAGGTGGTGCCCTGCCCTACCTCACTTTCCACGGCCATCGTTCCCTTGTGCCGGTTCACGATGCCGTACACGGTGGATAGGCCGAGGCCGAGTCCCTTTCCCTCCACTTTGGTGGTGAAAAATGGCTCGAAGATATTGGGCAGATCCTCTTTGGGAATGCCACATCCCGTATCCCGGATCGTTATTTCTGCCAGCCTTTTTTTTGAATCCAAGGCACTTCCAATGCTCAGCGTACCTCCTTCGGGCATGGCATCGATGGCGTTAAAGATGAGATTGATCACACATTGCTGGATCTGGTTGAAGTCTCCCCATACGAGCGGAATCTCAGGTTGCAGTTCGGTCTTGATCTGAATATTCTGCAAGGTGAGTTTGTGCTGGCTGAGCATAATGCACCGTTTCAGCAATTCATTGACACTCATCTCACCAAATTCCATTTTGGATTTCCGTGAGAAAGCGAGCAGATTGGAAACGATCCCTGAGCAGCGGTCTGTTTCGCTCTCGGCAACATCCAAATACCTTTGAAATTTACGTATATGTTCCGGGTTCAGGGCATCCCGATTCATGATCTTACTCATAAGTCGAAGATAATTCAGGATGCCCGTAAGAGGGTTATTAATTTCATGGACAACGCTGGCGGCCAGTCTGCCCAGGGACATCATTTTGTCCTGATGAAGGAGCGAGGTTTGATCTGTCATTTGTCGTTCCAGTCTTCTGAGCTCTCTCAGGTCCCTGAAGAAAGCCACAATGCCTATCTCTATATCCTCCTCAAACATGACCGTTGCCGAGACCTGGACCGGGACTTTCTTTCCTGTTTTGTCAACAAGGTTTGTCTCAAAGAGGAATAGTCGGTTTCTCCCTCCGCATTCTTCACTATACAGTTTCTCTCTGAACTTCTCTGCTCCCCCCATCTCAAGAAGTTGATCGAACGACATTTTCTCGCATACTTCGTTCCGAGAATAACCTAAGTTCTTCTGCAGGCTTCTATTGATAGTGATGATTTTCCCATCTTTATCGCACCCTAGAATGCCGTCAATTGAGCTTTCAATCAGATTATTTCTGAAGTGGATGGTTTTTGCCAGCTCCTCGGATGTGTCCGTTGCCCTCCCTTCCATCATGGTCGTGTAATTCTCTCTGGCCCGATCAAGACCGACGATGATGGGTTTATCATCAAAAGGCTTGGTGATGAAATCGGAAGCTCTTTTCAGGACTCGCATCACTTCCCTCTTCTGTATGAGCTTTTTTTCCTCACGCTGCACTGGCTTAAAGTGGTTCCCGGTGGGCACCCGCTTCTTCTCTTTCAGGGCCTCCTCCACCGCTGCCTTGAACACGTCGTCCGCGAACGGTTTGGGCAAGTACCCGGAGGCGCCTGTCTTCATGGCTTCCACTGCTGATGGGACGTTTGCATATCCTGTGATGACGATAACCTCGGTATCCGGACTCTCATCCTTTACATGCTTAATCACCTCCATGCCATCCATGTCAGGCAATCGGAGATCGGCCACCAGGAGGTCAAAATCTTTATGGCTCAAGGTATCCAGAGCACTCTGTCCCGTCCTGGCCAAATCCACGCCATAACCCTCTTCTCTGAGGATCATTTGAAGCCCCTGTGCCACACTCGACTCATCCTCTATCAGAAGGATTCGAGCCTGCCCGGCGGAATCATCTCTTATGGTTTCAGCCACCTGATTCATGACCATACCTCCTTCTTGCTAAGGAGAACATTTTCTACTCGACCCAAAAGTGATGATGCCTTTTCTGAAGGCTGTCTTGTCTTTTACACCGCCACCGCTCGCAGCCCCTCCATAATGCCGTCGAACTCTGTGAGAATTTGGTTTTCGCTGAATTGCCACATATGGGCAGCACTGCTCGGGCAATGGCTAACACAAACTCCGCATCCCTTACAAATGGCCTGATTCACCACCGATACTCCTTTTCGTATATCAAACCAAATGGCCGAGTAAGCGCACTGCTTGATACAGTTCCCGCAGCCTTCACACACATCTGGATCTATCCAAGCCATGGTGGATGGAATTTCGATCTTTCCCCGGATGGCCAGCTCGAGGGCTTGTGCAGCAGCACCCGAGGCCTGTGCGACCGTGTCTGGAATGTCTTTGGGTCCTTGGCAGGTCCCAGCCAAGAAAATTCCGCGTGTCGCAGTACTTAGTGGCGCCAACTTAGGGTGCTCCTCTAAGAAGAACCCATCGGCTCCCCGATGGATATCGAAGATCCTTGCCACTTCGGCGGTGTCCTTACGGGCCTCTATGGCGGCACACAGGATCACCATATCAACAGGGATTCGGCAGGGCCTGTTCAGAAGGGTATCTTCGCCGATAACGATGAGCTTGCCCTCCTCTTCTGGGCTGAGGGCTTGGTCTGTGATTTCAGAAGGTTTACCCCTGAAAAAAATGATCCCCTCTTCTTGGCACCTGCGGTAGAATTCCTCATAACCTTTCCCGAAGCAGCGCATGTCAATGTAAAAGTCATACACTTTCGCATGGTGCCCCACTTTGTCCTTAAGGAGATGGCCATACTTCAGGGCATACATACAACAGACTCGGGAGCAGTACTCATAATAGTTCTCATCCCGGCTCCCGACACAATGGATAATAGCCACACTCTCCGGTGGCTTAGTAAAATTCCCATTTCCGTCCCTCAACAGAATGTGGCCATTGGTGGGCCCTGTGGCGTTATTGAGACGTTCGAACTCAAGGCTCGTAAAAACATTGGGGTATTTCCCGTAACCAAACTGCTTCATGGGAGTGGGATCCCAAAGATCGTATCCTGTTGCTACTATGATGCTCCCAACCTCCACTTCCAATTCTTCTTCTTTCATGCTGTGGTCTATGGCGTTTGCCTCACAAGTTCGCACACACGCCATACACTCGCAGCAGATCCCGCAGCTTAGGCAGCGCTGAGCCTCCCGCTTCGCCGCTTCTTCCGAAAGACCCAGATTCACTTCGTCAAAGCAGCGGGCTCTCTCGCTGGCATCTCTTAGGGCAACCCTGGCTCGGGGCTCGCGTGCTATGCCCGGCGGGATTTCCTGCCAATCCTGACCAGGGGGTTCATGGGCAGCCAGCTCTTCAGCGAAGCGCTTAAGATCCTCTCCATTTATGAAGCGGTGAATCGCCTCCACGGCCCTATGGCCTGAAGAAATAGCTTCAATAACCGTTGCCGGCCCTGTGACCGCATCACCCCCAGCAAACACATAGGGGATGGAAGTCTGCATCGTATGGGGTTTCACAACTAAAGTGCCCCAACGGGTTGTTTTAGGAGATGGTTCATGCTCAACCCCATCTAGATCAGGCTGCTGCCCGATGGCTGGTATGACCCCGTCAAGGTCCATGACAAATTCGGAGCCCTCTACAGGCACTGGTCGACTACGCCCGGTAGCATCCCGTTCTCCCAACTCGGTTTTGATGCATTCCAGTCCGGTGCACTTTCCGTCGGAACCATGGATGCGCACAGGTGCTGTTAGATAATGGATCTTGACGCCCTCTGCCAGGGCTTCCTCGACTTCTTCCTCATAAGCTGGCATTTCCTTCCGGGTTCGGCGGTATACAATACTCACCTTTTCAGAACCAAGTCGAAGCGCTGTTCGAGCTGCATCAATGGCCACATTGCCGCCTCCGATGATGACCACACGCCTTCCGGGCATTTCCCGGTTTCCCAGATTCACCGCTCTCAGGAAATCCACGGCATCCAGAACCCCTTCAAAATCCTCCTCTCCCGGAATGTTTAACTTCATGCCACGGTGAGATCCGATACCAAGAAATATGACCTCGAAACCCTGTTCCTTAAGGTCGACGAACGTATAATCAGGGCCCAGACTTGCGCCCCTTCGCACCTCAACACCCAGACCGAGAATGTAATCGATCTCCTGGTCTAATACCTCCGGGGGGAGCCGATAATCGGGGATGCCCACCCTGAGCATACCTCCCAGTACAGGCAATGCCTCAAAGATGGTCACCTGATAACCTTTAAGCCGAAGATAATAAGCCACCGTGAGGCCGGCAGGGCCGGAGCCAATCACGGCAACCTTTTCGGGGCGCTCCTCGATCCTCGGATGGGGGAGTTCCCTCAGGTTCACCTGGTCGGCAGCAAAACGCTTTAAATCCCTGATGGACAGAACTTCATCCACCTCAATTCTTCGGCATTCAGCTTCACAAGGATGCGGGCAGACCCGACCGAGCACTCCGGGCAACGGCACGCGTTCCATAATCAGCTGGACTGCCTGCTTATATTTACCCTGTCCTATGAGTTGGACATAACCCTGGACGTTTGCACCTGCGGGACAAGTGGCCACGCAGGGGGCCCGGTCCTTCTTTTCGATGGCAAAGGTTATGGGTACGACCTGGGGAAAGGACCTGTATATCGCCTTTCTTTCGGAAAGGCCTTCATCCCATTCGTTTGGTCTTGTAACAGGACAGACGCTGGCGCATTCACCGCAGCCTGTACAGATGCCCTCTTTTACGTACCTCGGTCTACGATGGATTTTCACCTTATAGTTGCCAATAAAGCCGGATATTTCCTTCACTTCGCTACAGGTGAGAAGCTCGATATTTGGGTTTTGCCCAACCGAGACCATCTTCGGGGTTCCAATACAGGCCGCACAATCCAGGGTGGGGAAGGTCTTATCAAACTGAAGCATATGGCCGCCAATGGTTGACTGCCTTTCCACGAGGTAGGCCTTGTGCCCGGCTTCGGCTATGTCCAAGGCTGCCTGCATGCCCCCGATGCCGCCACCGACAACCAGGACATCAGGATGTACATTCACCTCCCGGCCAGTAAGGGTTCGATGGTATTTCACCCGGTGGATAGCCGCTGCGGCCAGCGTTTTTGCCTTCCTGGTTGCTTCAGCGGGGTCCTCGGTGATCCATGCAACCTGTTCGCGCACAGGGGTCATCTGGAAATGCTGAGCTTTGAGGCCTGCTTGCTGGCAGGCCTCCTTAAAGGTCTTTCCGTAGGGTTTCGGGCTGCATGCTGCAACGACGACTCGATTCACGCCAAGCTCCCTGATGTCTTTCTTAATCATCTCCAGGCCCGGAGCCTGGCACAGGTAATCATAATCTCTAGCCAGCAACACATTCGGCTGCTTCCGGGCAAAGGCAATCACATCCTCCACCCAGACCTTATTTGCAATATGGGTCCCGCCATGGCAGATATAGAACCCTATTTTGACGAGCTCACCAGTTTCAGCCTCAACGGATTCACGGATCTCCTTGGAGAGAGTTTCCTGTCTCTCCTTCAAGGTCCTCCCAACCGCTGCCATGAACTCCTCTTCAGTGAAGGGTTTGGGCAGATAGTCGGAAACGCCCGCTCTCATGGCATCCGTGGCTGATAAGACATTTGAGTAGCCCGTAATGACAATAACCTCGGTCTTGGGTTGCTTCTTCTTTACGTGTCTAATCACATCCATACCATCCATGTCGGGCAACCGGAGATCGGCCACCAAGAGATCAACATCTTTATGGCTCAAGGTATCCAGAGCACTCTTTCCGGTCATGGTCAAATCCACGCCATAACCTTCTTCTTTGAGAATCATTTGGAGCCCCTGCGCCACACTGGACTCATCCTCCATCAGTAGGATTTGGGGCTGAGAGGCGGAATCATCCTTCGTGGTTTCCGCCACCTGCTCCATTTCCGCCCCTTTTTCCACGAACCCAAGCTTCTCTCTGGAAAGGGCTTCTTCTCTCTCTCTAAGCGCCCGCTGGACTTTTGCCATGAATTCCTCCTCCGTGAACGGTTTGGGTAAGTAGTCGGAGACGCCTGTCTTCATGGCTTCCACTGCTGATAAGACATTTGAGTAGCCCGTAATGACAATGACCTCGGTCTTGGGCTGCTTCTTCTTTACGTGTCTAATCACTTCCATGCCGTCCATGTCGGGCAACCGGAGATCGGCTACCAAGAGATCAACATCTTTATGGCTCAAGGTATCCAGAGCACCCTGCCCCGTCATAGCCAAATCCACGCCATAACCCTCTTCTCTCAGGATCATTTGAAGCCCCTGCGCCACACTGGACTCATCCTCCATCAGAAGAATTTGGGGCTGCCCGGCGTAGTCGTCTCTCATGCTTTCAGCGACCTGATTCACGGTCATTCCTCCTTTTCAAAAAGGTTGAGTTCCATTGGATAGCCCCTCTCATCTATTCTCATCTCAAATATGATGTGAGCAAGTTCTGTTCCAAGTTTGATGCATCTATGAGACACAAGGGTGATCGGATATTTTTATTAGTTATATTAGCGAGTTAAGCGCATGAAAGGGGAGAGAGGACCGGTGATTGGTGGGCCATAGCGTATAAGAACTTATACGTCAAAAGCGTGTTGAAATATAAACTCTGAAGTGATCTTAGTGGGTTAGGGCCGTATAGGCGATTATACGACGCCTCTCATCGTTTGGCCCCACTATTCAGAAGTTAGTTAAAATCAAAATTCCAATATGCCATCATTCCATATGCGGGGCAAAAACGTCGGGCCTCAAAAATTACTTTTAATTTCAGAAAGTTATACAATTTCCGAGACTTTTAATGAGGGGCGTCTATGTGGGGAGCGCGCTATTCGTTTTCGCCCTTTGCGGGTTTACCTGAAAGGTGATGCTTTTTCATCAAAGTCGAGAAGTTGGATCTCCGCATACCGACCCTCTCAGCTGCATGGGTGATGTTCCCGTTACAGGCCTTGAGGGCTTTGAGAAGAAAGGCTTTTTCCATCCGGCTGTAACTTTCTTCCAAGAGTTGTCTCTTAACAGCCTTGAGTTCTTCCAGAGTCTCTGGGATTGAATCTTCCCTCAAAAAACGTTTCATTTGTGGCGGTTCCAGCAGATCAAGACTATCCAGGATACCGCGATCAGCCATGATGACCAGGCGTTCAACCACATTTTTCAGTTGACGCACATTGCCTGGCCATTCATGGTTCACCAACATCTCCAAGGCATCATCAGAGAATCCTTCAATCCTTTTCCCGGTCTCCCTGCAGAAATGCCTCAGGAAGTGGTAGGCGAGTTTAGGAATGTCGTCTCTCCTCTCCCTTAGGGGTGGGAGGATAATGGGGAAAACGTTCAATCGGTAGAAGAGATCTTCCCTGAAAATCCCTTCGTCCGCCATGACCTTTAGATCCCTATTCGTGGCAGCAATGACCCGGACGTTCGTCTTCTTAAACTGACTTGCCCCTACCGGCTTGTAATCGTGTCCTTCCAGAACACGTAGGAGCTTTCCCTGGATCTCCCCAGTCAGGTTCGCCACATCGTCCAGAAAGAGCGTTCCATCGTGGGCCACCTCAAAGATCCCTGCCTTGTTTTGGCTCGCTCCAGTGAAGGCCCCCTTCACGTGCCCGAACAACTCACTTTCCAGAAGACTTGGAGAAAGCGTACTGCAGTCAACCGCCACGAATTGCCTGGCAGCCCGCTGGCTATGGGCATGAATAGTCCTCGCGAATAGCTCCTTTCCCGTTCCACTCTCTCCATAGATGAGCACTGTGCTGTCCGTAGGGGCGACCTTATCAATCTGATCGAATATTGCGAGGATCTTGGAGTTCTCTCCCACGATGTTGCTAAAGCTAAACCGATCAAGGAGCTCTTTTCGGAGGAAAAGGTTCTCTTCCACCAGCCGTTTTTTCTCCACAACCCTTTCCACGGCGAGCACCAGTTGATCGTCCGAGAAAGGTTTAGCAAGATAATCGATGGCACCCAGCTTCATGGCCTCCACGGCGTTCTGAACCGTGGAATAGCCGGTCATGACCATAATGTACACGCCGGGTTTTTCCTCGCGTACAGTCTTCAGGATCTCCATCCCATCCATATCAGGAAGCTTCATGTCCAGCAGAACCAAATCGTATGCACCTTCGCGAATTGTCTCAAGACCCGCCCTCCCTGCTTTGCAATATTCCACGGCATGCCCCTGGTCTGCCAGCGCAAGACGGCATCCATCGCAGATGATTTGTTCATCATCAATAATCAAGATCTTGGCAGATTCAGTGCTCATGATTCGTTAATTCATTGCAGTATGGGAATCTCAATGGTGAAGCGTGTCCCCTCCTCTAATTTACTGGACACTTGGATATTCCCCTGGTGTTTCTGGATGATTCCGTAACTCACGGCCAGACCAAGGCCGGTCCCATTGTTCTTGGTGGAGAAGAAGGGGTCAAAGACTTTGCCCATATTATCTGACGAGATACCAGGCCCGGTGTCCGCAACCTCTACGCCCACGCTCCTTCGGTCCGGTTTAAGATAGCTCCGGACAGTGACCACCCCCTTGTCCTGAATAGCTTCAACCGCATTGATTAGGAGGTTCACAAATACCTGTTGCATCAAGTTCACATCTAGAAGCACAGAAGGCATTCCGCTCGAAAAGTTCTTCTCCACGGAGATGTGATGCAGCCGGAACTCGTTTTCCAGGATGCTGAGGGCCTTTTCAATGACGTCGTTAATGTTTGCCTTGACTTTCTCAGGATCCTTATCCCTAGAAAATTCCAAAAGATCCTGAATAATGCTCTTGCACCGTTGGGTCTCCCGAATGATGACATCCAGACCCTCTTGTATGTGCCCTCCTTCCGTGACTTTCTTGCGCATCCTTGAGCTGAAAAGCAGGATCCCGGTCAGAGGGTTATTGATCTCATGAGCGATGCCTGCCGCCATTCGACCTAGGGACGAAAGCTTTTCCGTTTGGAGGGCTAGTTGGTCATATCGGGACCGTTGCTCTTCGATCATTTTCGCCTTATCTATCGCACATGAAAACAGCTCGCCTATGGCCGCAGCAAAATCCAGCATTTCATCAGAAAACTCCTTTTCGTGGTCGAAATAAATTCGAATGATCCCGATGATATTCTCCCTCAGGCAGAGTGGAATATCCATAACCATCCGAATCCCATCTTCCTTCAACTCCTCCCTATTTCTGACACGGGGATCTGCAAGATTATCCCTGATGATGAGGGGCTTATTCAGATGGCAGAGATCGGTGACCAATTTTTTGCTAGAAACCGGGGCCTTGGTCAGGTATTTCTCACTCAATCCATGGGAAGCGAACAGATCAAATTCTTGCGTCTCCACATTGAAGGTACGGAGAACCGCGCCCTTGCTACCGAACACCTCGGAGGCCTTCCAAACCACCAGTTCCAAAACCTCCTCCAAATTCGTGCTGGAATGCACCACAGCACTGATATGCCTGTAGACATCGTATAGGGTTTTGAAATTGACCGAAGGATTCATGATACCCCTTGCCCTCTAGCCATGGTTTCAGAGGTGGAATGAGGTCTTATCCTATGCTGCCTTCATCAACCCACCATTCCCCCTGCACCCTCACACAGAACCTTTCGGAAGGGAAGGACAAAAGAGCAGTAGCATGTAACTGAAATTAGATGAAGCGATCACGGTGCCTTGGAAAGGAGTATATTCGAAAGGGCATGCCGTGTAAAGCAATTAAACAGAAGGGAGAGGACAGGCAACACACGTTCAGGGACCGACATAGGCGCTTCAAGACACTCTTTTTTCCATCGGGAGTCTGATGGTGAAGACAGCGCCCTTCCCCAATTCGCTATCTACCGTGATGGTGCCTTTGTGTCGATCTATGATGCCGTAAACCGTTGATAAACCTAACCCCAACCCACTCCCTTCGGTTTTCGTGGTGTAGAAGGGATCGAAAATATGGGGGAGGTCTTCCTTGGCAATGCCGGATCCGCTATCCCCGATCTTTATCTCCAAAACACCTTTGTTTGCATTCAGAGAACTCTTTAAGGTCAGCGCGCCCCCATCGGGCATGGCATCAATGGCATTGAAGATAAGATTGATAACGCATTGCTGGATCTGGTTGAAGTCCCCAGAAATATGGGGAATCCCCGGATTCAGTTCTGTTTTTATGGCAATATTTTGGAGGCTGAGCCTGTGTTGACTGAGCATGAGGCATTTTTCCAAAAGCTCATTAATGTTCACCTCGCTGAATTCCAATTTGGATTGCCGCGAAAAGGCGAGCAGATTGGAGACGATCCTGGAACATCGGCTCGTCTCGCTCTCAATGAGATCAAGATATCTTTGGAATTTTTTCAGGGTTTCAGGGGCTAAAGCAGAGCCACGACCCACAATCTTGATCATGAGCCGAACATAATTGAGGATGCCTGCAAGGGGATTGTTGATTTCATGGACAACACTGGCGGCCAATCTCCCTAATGAAATCATCTTGTGCTGTTGCAGCAGCCGGGTCTGATCGGCAAATTGCTGCTCCAGCCTCCGGATCTCTCTCAAGTCCCGGATGAAGCCCACCATGCCGCTCTCTTGACCCCCCTCAAACAGGACCGTTGCTGATAGCTGCACTGGAATCTTCTCTCCCTTCTTGGTAATGAGATGGGTCTCATAAAGAAAGAGCTGATTCTTGCCGCCGTATTCATCGGAATATAAGTCTTCTTTGATTTTATCGGCTGTTCCCACAGGGAGCAGTTTCTCAAAAGAGACTTTTCCGCGCACTTCATCCTTTAAGTAGCCCAGCATCTGCTCTGAGCGTATGTTGAAGGTCACGATCTTTCCTTCTTTGTCACAGCCCACAATGCCGTCGATGGAACTCTCAATCAGATTGTTTTGGAAATTGAAGGTCCTGGCCAACTCTTCAGCCGTATCCATCCACCTCTCTTCGATGAGGGCCGTGTAGTCATGCAACTCCTTGCGGGTGGTGTAGCGTTCCTTGGCTCGCTCAAGAGCCACAAACAGGGCCTCATTATTAATGGGTTTTGTGATGAAGTCCGAAGCATCAAGTTGCAAGGCGCGAATGGCCACTTCCATTTCCCCATACGCTGTCACCACAATAACTTCTTTGTTCGGGTCTTCTTTCTTAATCCTCTCAAGGACCTCGATCCCGTCCACACCGGGCATACGAATGTCCGTAATCACAATCTGGGGCGACTTTTCCCGACACATCTGGATGCCACTTTCCCCATCTGCGGCGGTCATCACATCATAACCCGCATCCGCCAGAGTGATAGACATCACGCTTCGGATCCCCTCTTCATCATCTATAAATAGGAGCTTCCAATCTTTTTGTTTCATCGCTATCCGGGCCGTTTTCAGAAAAGATCGTTGTTACTGATTTTCAAGTATAAACAATAAGAAAACAGACGGCAACCTTAATAGATACGGGTCAATCAGACCGCTTTGCCCACTCTGACATCCTGGGTTACCCTGAGGATTGAGGTTTAAAAAGTTTCTGAAAGCGTATATAGAAGATCACGGGTGTCCTAAATAAATCAAATATAGGCTTTTCCATCTACTTAAATGTCTGTTTTTACACGATGCCCCGTGCTGCCCAAAATTCAGATTCCCCTCCTCACCTGGGCAGGGAAACCAGGAAACCGTTTTTGGACAAGAATACTATATGAAGGGAGTTTCTCGTGAATAACGCGGGCACAAAAAAGGCTGCTTTGATCATTGCCACCTTGACTTCTTTCATGACCCCCTTTATGGGCTCTTCCATTAACATTGCGCTCCCCTCCATTGAGAAGGAATTCAACATTGACGCCCTCCTTTTGACTTGGGTAGCGACCTCCTATCTTTTGGCTGCGGGTATCGCCCTTGTCCCTTCTGGGAGGCTGGCGGACATCCATGGAAGAAAAAGAATTTTTACTTACGGCATCATCATCTTCACGGTCTCCTCTTTCCTTTCCGCCATCGCCTTTTCAGCCCCAGCCCTTATTTGCTTCAGGGTTTTTCAAGGCTTCGGTAGCGCCATGATCTTCGCCACTGGAATAGCGATTCTAACCTCCGTCTTTCCTCCCCAAGACAGAGGCAAGGTTCTAGGAATAAATGTGGCTGCCGTGTATGTGGGGCTTTCCCTCGGACCATTCCTCGGTGGCCTTCTGACCCAGCATTTCACATGGAGAAGCGTTTTTCTTGTGAATGTCCCTTTGGGTCTGATCATTATATCGCTTCTCCTTTGGAAACTAAGAGAGGAGTGGGCAGAGGCAAAGGGAGAGAAGTTCGATTTGACGGGTTCTATCATCTATAGCATGGGCATCATTGGAATCATTTATGGCATCTCTTTGCTCCCTGAAATAAGAAGTACCTGGCTTATCCTGTTTGGAATTCTGGCTTTGTTGGCCTTTATCAAATGGGAAATACGAGTAGAGCATCCCGTCTTCCAGCTAGGTCTATTTAGAACAAACCGGGTATTCGCATTTTCAAGTCTCGCGGCACTTATCAATTACAGCGCAACGTTTGCCATCACGTTCCTCTTGAGTCTCTATCTGCAGCACATAAAAGGGCTCAGCCCCCAAAGTGCCGGCCTCGTTTTAGTCTCGCAACCTATTGTCATGGCTGCTTGCTCGCCCTTTGCTGGCTGGCTTTCGGACAGGATTGAGCCAAGAATTGTGGCCTCCACAGGCATGACATTGACCACTGCTGGGCTCTTCATTTTCACTTCTCTAAAAGCGGGCTCATCCCTGGTATTCATCGTCGCAAGCTTGATCTTCATCGGCTTTGGATTGGCCCTTTTCTCATCCCCCAATACCAATGCCATCATGAGTTCCGTTGAAAAGAGGTTTTACGGCCTCGCTTCAGGCACCGTAGCAACAATGCGTGTCCTCGGCATGATGATCAGCATGGGCATCGCTACCTTGGTGTTTGCGCTATTCATCGGGAGGGTCCAACTTACGGTTGAGTACCATCCTGTTTTTATGAAAAGCCTGAAAACAGCGTTTATCATCTTTTCTGTTCTCTGCTTCGGAGGCATATTTGCATCACTCGTCAGAGGCAAATTACGTCCAAATGTTTCAAATATGGGTATTCCAAGCGCAAGAAAGTCTCAAAGGTAGATCGTGCCACCTCTCCTCACCAATCCATTTCTCTGGAGCCATACTCATAAGTTAAGGCGTTTTTTCTAGAAAGGATCGCCTTTGCTGCACCAACCTCTCGTCATCGCAACTCAGGAATCTTATATTGGAAAGCCAAGAGCTAAGGATGTCTTAGAAGGGCTCCGGAACAGCAAAAAAACACGTCCTGATCTTCGGTAATGATCGATGCAGAACACCTTTCGTCTATGCGCGGATAAAGGAATTTATCCATCTCTCCTGAACCTTCCTTCAAAATCATCCGACACAAGCTTACAAGAGGTAATTCGTGACTCCTAAAACAAACTTTTCAATAAAATTACCAAGTTTAGCATAAAATGATTGAGCCAAAGAAATGGATTTTTATGAAACAGGAGATCAAGGTCTTGTACCTTTTTCTTGCATGAAGTTCGGCCCTGTGATAGTAAAACTCAGGTTTGAAAATGACTCTTTTATCCGCATGAAGATGGGGTCCAGGCACAGAGAGATTATGATAAGGCCCGTGCAAAACGAACGTCATGGTCGATAAGCACGGGCCATGTTTCTATCGCGCCTTTGTTTCGGAGGTGTCTTTCACTTAGATCTCTTGCGTCAATCGGGGCGGTCATTCTTGTTCAAAAACGAATCGGTGCTTCGTGCGAGTCATGGGGGTCTCTTTTCAAAAACGAAGAGAATGCGGGAAGGGCTATGCGAACGGGGGTAGCGGTTAGCAGGCAACCTCAAGAGGAACTCCCATGACCATTGAGGTCCAACACATTTTTGTGAATACCACGGCAAAAACAGATATTATCGATCTGACACCCCGTGTGCGTCGGAATGCGGGAGAATCAGCCATCAAGAACGGCTCAGTCACCCTTTTCATACCGGGATCCACGGCGGCCCTTACGACCATCGAATATGAAAGCGGCGTCATCAATGACTTGAGAAAGGCGATTGAGAGGATGGCGCCAGAGGACCTTTACTATGAGCACAATGAACGGTGGGGCGACGGAAATGGTTACTCCCACGTCCGTTCTGCCTTAATCGGTCCATCACTTCACATCCCGATTTTGGATGGCAACCTCAGCCTTGGCACATGGCAGCAAATTGTACTGCTGGACTTCGACAACAGACCCAGGCAGCGACAAATCGTCATGCAGATGTTAGGAGAATGAGTTATTGGGAAGAAACTTGGCAACAGAAACTCCCCAAATGATGAAAAAGCTAACGTTTCCTGACCATGATTTGGTCAGAATGCTTTGTGGCGAGCAGAACGCACACCTCCAAGTCCTGGAGAAGAAGATAGGCGTTTCTATTAACGTGAGGGGCAATCGATTCAATCTTCAAGGTGGAGACTGGGAGATTGAACTGGCCGAAAATGTGTTGAATCAGCTCCATGAACTCCTTAGAAATGACTATCCCATCTATGTGAACGATGTGGAATATGCCATAAGGATATTAAGTCGCGATCCGTCTGCCGACCTGAACAGGATCTTTTTGGATAAGGTTTACATCACCTCAAACAAAAATGTGATAGCACCCAAAAGCATCAACCAGAAAACGTATATTGACAGTATAAGGAAATTCGATATTGTTTTCGGCATCGGCCCAGCAGGGACCGGAAAAACCTATTTGGCCATGGCCATGGCTGTCGCCTCCCTTTTTAGAAAGGAGATAAAACGGATTGTCTTGACCAGACCGGCCGTTGAAGCAGGGGAACACCTCGGTTTTTTGCCTGGCGACCTTTACGAAAAGGTGAATCCCTATCTGAGACCCTTGTACGATGCTCTCCATGATATGATGGATTTTGAAGATGGGTTGCGCCTTATCCAGAAGGGTGTCATTGAAGTCGCCCCCTTGGCCTTTATGCGGGGTAGAACCCTGAACGATTCATTTGTCATCCTCGATGAAGCGCAAAATGCGACCACGGAACAGATGAAAATGTTTTTGACCAGGCTTGGTTTCAGCTCAAAGGCCGTGATTACCGGCGATGTGACCCAGACAGACCTGCCTCAGGGAAAGATGTCCGGTTTGATAGAGGCCAGGAATATCCTTGAGGGAATCAAGGGGCTCGGGTTCGTCTATTTCTCTAGAGAAGATGTCGTGAGACACCCTCTTGTTCAGGAAATTATAGATGCTTATGAAAAAATGGAAGGTACCAAAGAATCAGAAACCTAAGAGGTGCCTAAGGTGCCTCTCATAGAATGGAGAATGAACGTCTGTTTCGTCTTTAATCAATAGTTCGTGCCCATTCGGAAATGGAAATCATTCGTTTGAGCACTTATATTAGGCACTTTTTTCGAAAAAGCCTGCGATCATGCCAGAGAAGACAAAAATAAAGACCGTCCCAAAGGGGAAATCTTCAAAAAGACCGGAAAGAGATCCCGCCCTCAGAGGGAAACCTCCAAGTCCGCCTGACAAGTGGTTGCGCATTGACCACTTCCGATGGATAACCCTAATCGCCATGAGCCTCATCATCTCTATCCTCCTTTTCCCGAATATCCTCACCAAGCCCACCACTTACGCGCTTGGAGACATAGCCGAAAGAGATATTAAAGCATCCCATGATTTTCTAATTGAAAACAAAGAGTTGACGGAAAAAGACAGAGAAAAGGCGGTAAAAGATGTGCTCGCTGTATATGACTTTGAAAACGCGCCCTTACACCTCGTCCCCGCCATAAGGGAAGCGTTTGACATCGGGAGGGATCATGCGGTCAGCGCCTTTGATCCCTATGGCCCGGATGAAGCGAGCAGCTCCTCGGAAGAAAAATCTTCTGCGGATGACTCCCCGAACTACGATACGATCATGAATCGATTCTTTGGTATCTTGGAGATACCCCCTGAAGAGGATCTGTTTGCCCAACTCGCAAAATTCGGTTTTCCCGACCTGGCAGAGAATGCTGTGATCCGATTGGTGACCGAGGTGTCGAGGCGTGGGATTGTTGGGAACAGGGCAATGTTGATAAACCAGATCGAAAAAGGAGGCATTGTCCTCCATGAGATGTATTCCAAAAAAGAGATAAACGTAACCGATTTTGATCGGTTTTTTGATTTAGCGGGTGCAAAAGGTTTCATCGAAAACCGGGGGAAAGCCTTGGGAGGAACGATGCGGCCTCCTGAGCTTGCCGATATATGTATAAAACTGGCCCAATCACTTGTCAAACCGAACCTTACATTCAACCAAAGAGAGACAGAGTCAAGGAAAGAACTGGCCCGAAAATCGGTTAAGCCCGTCTATTTCAAGATTAAGCAAGGAGAAATGCTTGTCAGGGAAGGAGAAAGAATAGGTGAAGAACACCTTCTCAGGCTTTCAGAAGAGACCCGGTCCCTGGAGCGAATAGATATGATCGGCCGTGTACCCGCTATGGCCATCCTGGTCGGGCTCCTCTTCTCCGTGGTTTATGTTGTTGGTTTGAGAGGGACCAAATCATTCAAGGGAGATGGGAGAAACCTTGCCTTCAATTCTCTGACGTTGATGTCGATTTTTGTGTTCTTCTGGGCTTACAATTTTGTGGCCGAAGAACTGGCACGAGGTTTTGCATCCTTTTCGTCCACCGCTCTTCTGTTCGCTGTGCCGGTTGCCACTGGAGCCATGCTCATATCCGTCTTTCAAGGACCAGTGATGGCTGTTACCTTTTCATTGCTGATTTCCGTGCTTTCCTCTCTTGTCACCGGCGGTCGGGTGGAGTTCTTCGTTTACTTCTTCATCAGCAGTCTTGTGGCGGCCTATGGGGTTAGAAACTGCAACGAAAGGGGGATCTTGATTAAAACAGGCCTGATTGTCGGGCTTATCAATATTGTACTGGCCTTTGCTGTTGAGATGATCTACGGCACCTTCTTTTCTTTGGAGTCCATCATGTCTGCGGCTTGTGGATTTACCGGAGGATTACTTGCCGGTGTCATTGCAACAGGGATTTTGCCGTTGGTGGAGATGTCCTTCGGTTTCACAACGGACATAAAACTGCTTGAACTTGGCAGTCTTGACCAGCCGCTTTTGAGGGACCTCATGGTTCAGGTGCCCGGCACCTACCACCACAGCGTCATCATCAGCAACATGGTGGAGGCTACCGCAAAAGCAGTCCAGGCAAATCCGCTCCTGGCCAAAGTAAGCGCTTATTACCACGACATAGGCAAGATGAAAAAGCCCCTTTACTTCGTAGAGAACCAGAGGGGGGGCGAGAACAAACACGAAAAACTTGCCCCTTCCATGAGCAGTCTCATCCTTATTTCCCATGTCAAGGATGGCGTGGAGTTGGCCAAAGAGCATAAGCTTGGTAGGGAGATCATTGACATTATACGGCAGCACCATGGAAGCAGCTTGATTACTTTCTTCTATCAAAAGGCGAAGGATCGCATGGTCGCTAAGGGGGTTAAATCAAGCAACGTGAAAGAGGAAGACTTCCGATACCCCGGGCCAAAACCCCAGACCAAAGAGGCCGGGCTGGTCATGTTGGCAGACATGGTAGAGGCGGCTTCCAGATCTCTCGCAGATCCCACCCCAGCCCGCATCCAGGGCATGGTTCAGAAAATTGTCAATAAAGCCTTTTCAGACGGTCAATTGGATGAATGCGAGCTCACCTTGAAGGACCTTCATCAGATAGCGAAAAGCTTCAACAAGACCCTTAGCGGTATTTTTCACCATCGCATCGAATACCCGGAGGCTGTTGCAAGAACTTCAAAAAAGGCACGAAATGGAAATACAAATCATTTCCCAACGCAGGATGACGGGGCTAAGAAGCCAGAAGATAAAGCAGAAGCTGAAGATGGTCTTAAAAGACTTGGGCTGTCATGATGGCGAGTTGAGCGTTCTGTTAACCGATGGCACACATATCGCGGAACTGAACCAGCGCTATCTTAAAAGAGAAGGCCCGACAAATGTACTGGCTTTCCCCATGTCGGGGGGACCCCCGCCCCTTGTTGAATCCGGCATGTTGGGTGATGTCGTGATTTCGCTGGATACGGCCGTCGATGAATCTAACAACCTGGGAGAACCGTTGGAGGAGACGATTTATCGGTTGCTCATTCATGGGATTTTGCATTTACTGGACTACGATCATGAGAAATCCCCCCATGAAGCGCGTCAAATGGAAAAAGAGGAAGAAAGGCTTCTTGCGCTGATTAAGGAGTCGGAGGAGGTCCAGGGAAGGTGACCGATAAGAAATACCCTGGAACGATGCTTCAAGTTTGGCTCTTCCGGGAAATGGGTACGCCTCGTGATAAAATAAACCAACTCGTAAGAGGACAAGGTTTTTCTCTTTGACAAAACGTCTATACTGGAATGCGCACCCGTTTCCCGGAAGAGCTTCATTTTTCTATGTCTTTGAGCGGTAAATAGCCTATCTTCGGCCGCCTTTCAGAAAACCGCCTTCAACAGGAGAGATGAAGCGCTTTGCGATGAGGAGGTGTAAACCATGGCACGTTTAGCCGTTAACGTTGATCATGTGGCCACGGTTCGCCAAGCAAGAGGTATCCATGAACCTGACCCGGTGCTGGCTGCCGGGATTGCAGAATTGGCCGGGGCAGAGGGAATCATCTGCCATCTCAGAGAGGACAGACGACACATCAATGACAGAGACCTGACGCTTCTTCGCCAGATTGTCAAGACCAAGCTTAATCTAGAGATGGCTGCCGTGGATGAGATGGTCCACATCGCCCGGAATATCAAACCGGATTTGGTCACCCTTGTCCCTGAAAGGAGAGAAGAGCTTACAACGGAGGGCGGCCTGAATGTAAGATCAAATCCTGAACAGTACAAGAAAGTTGTTGACCAATTAAGAGAGAAAGGGATCCAGATCAGTTTTTTCATTGATCCAGAGCCCAGCCAAATAGAGGTCTCTCGTGAGATCGGAGCCGATATCGTGGAGATTCATACCGGCCACTATTCTGAGGCTCGGTCTGAGGCCGAAGCCCAGGAGCGGTTCGTGCGCATCGCCCGATCAGTGGAGACAGCCAAAAGACTGAAGCTCGGTATAAGTGCTGGCCATGGTCTCAATTATGTCAACATAAAGCGATTCAAGTCGCTTTCTAACATCGAGGAGTACAGCATCGGACACAGTATCGTGGCCAGGGCGATCATTGTGGGTTTTGAGAAGGCAGTCAGGGAAATGGTCGATCTTGTCAAGTAACCCTAGAAAAGGCATCATCACTTCGCTGTAGGTGGAACATTTACTCACTTTAGACACTTTGGGCACCTCTCATGATTTACGGCATAGGCATTGATCTCGTCAACATAGGCCGAATGGAAGAGGTGCTGAATAGGTGGGGAGATCGCTTCATCCGCAGGGTATTTACTGACAATGAGGCGGAAACCTGTTTCAAAAGGGCAAATCCTGCCTCCTCCTTTGCTCTCCGTTTTGCGGCAAAGGAGGCTTTTTCCAAGGCCCTCGGCCTTGGCATGAGGAATGGCCTAAGATGGAGGGATATTGAGGTCTTTCATTTTCCTGGCGGAAAGCCCGGCATAAAACTCCAAGGCCGTTCATCTGAGATCTGTCGCGACAAAAGGATCACACGTCTGCATCTGAGTCTCTCAGATGAGGGTCAATATGGGATCGCTATGGTGGTTCTGGAGGAAATCCATGAGACTGGTGAAGTCCTCTGAAATGCAGGAAATGGATCGACTGACGATTGAGGAAATGGGGGTTCCCGGCGTGGTACTTATGGAGAATGCCGCTCGGGGAGCCACCAGAATATTTCTGGACCATTTTGCTCCCCCCCCGAATGCCCATGTTCTCCTGCTCTGCGGCCGTGGCAACAATGGGGGAGACGCCTATGTCATGGCCAGATACCTTCACAATGCAGGCCTGAAAATCTCGGTCATCGTTCTTGCAAAACTTGAGAAAATCTCCGGGGACGCCTTGATAAATCTGGAGATTATCAGACGCATGGGGCTTGACGTATCGGAGGTCCCCAGCCGCGATGAATGGAATACGCACCGGCACCTGACCTTGGACGCCGACTACATCATTGATGGTATCCTTGGGACAGGGTTAAGTTCTCCGGTCAAAGGATTTTACGGACAAGTGATAGAAGAGGTAAATGCATCAAGAAAACCGCTCATGGCGATCGATATCCCTTCCGGTCTCAACGCTGACACAGGCCAGATCATGGGCCTCGCTGTCAAGGCGGACCTGACCGTCACATTCGGCTTCCCCAAATTGGGGCAACTCCTTTTTCCTGGAGCAGATCTTGTCGGTCGATTGGCCAAGATTGACATCGGTATTCCAGAGGGTGTGGCTCGACGGGTTCCCGCCAGATATCGCCTGATTGAACCGCATGATTTCAGCGGTCTCCTCAACATTGAAAAACCGGATATTCACAAGGGTGACCGGGGACATCTCCTCGTATTGGCCGGGTCAACAGGAAAAACGGGTGCCGCAACCATGACGGCGGTTGGAGCACTCAGAGCCGGGGCAGGCCTGGTTACCGTGGGTGTGCCGGGAAGCCTGAATGTCATTCTTGAAAACAAGCTGACTGAGGCGATGACGACCCCTTTGCCGGAAACCGAAGATGGCAGTCTATCCCTGCAGGCTGAGAAAGAGATTCATCAACTCATGGAGGGGAAGACGGCTGTGACTCTCGGGCCCGGCCTGTCAACCCATCAGGAAACAAGCGCCCTGGTAAGACGGATCATTTCTGACTGCCCCTTACCGATGGTCATTGACGCCGATGGTCTCAACGCCCTGTCCGGCCACTTGGATGTCCTCGGCCATTGCAAAGGAAGGGTTATTCTCACGCCTCATCCGGGTGAAATGGCGAGATTGGCAGGATTGAACAATGTAGATGTGCAGGCTGACCGTGTTGGAACGTCTGCCAGGTTCGCTCAGGAACATGACTGCTTCCTGGTTTTGAAAGGCGCCCGAACCGTGATCGCAGAACCTGCGGGTCAAATCT
Organism: Desulfobacteraceae bacterium; assembly: GCA_050050615.1. Taxonomy (GTDB): domain Bacteria; phylum Desulfobacterota; class DSM-4660; order Desulfatiglandales; family HGW-15; genus JASFTV01. The sequence continues at coordinate 1,021 of JASFTV010000003.1, read as the reverse complement.
ATGTGAATCCAACGGGCAATCCGGCCCTCTCGAGTGGTGGGTCCGGTGATGTCCTGACGGGACTGATCGCAGGGTTTCTGGCTAGAGGATGGTCTCTGGCGAAAGCGGCCATTGGCGGTGCTTACCTTCATGGATTGGCAGCAGACCTTTTGGCAGAGGATATGGGAGAGTCCGGTGTTTTGGCAAGCGAACTGCTCACGGTGCTGCCTGCGTTAACGGCTTCACTTGCCCGCGGAGATTGGCCTTTGGAATCCCTGCCGCCCCATGCTGATTTCTACCATGCCCTGTAAGGGTGTCATTTTCTTTTTCCAAAAATTCATAGATGTTATAATCGCTTACGGCTATTGCCCCTTGAAGATCGAAGATTTCACAGTAATCACGGATTCTGATCAACAAACGATCAAATTTGGCCAGAGGCTTGGCGCTTTCCTGGAAAAGGCGGATGTTGTCGCACTGGCCGGCGAATTGGGAAGCGGAAAAACATGGCTCGCCAAGGGCATCGCCCTTGGCCTGGGTGTCAACCCAAGCACCGTGGTTACAAGCCCCTCCTTCGCCCTCGTCAATGAGTATGAGGGCAGACTGACCCTTTTCCATATGGATATCTATCGGCTGGAGAGTCTCTCGGAGCTCCTCTCAGCAGGTCTTGAAGAGTATCTTTACAGCGGCGGTGTGGTCGTGCTGGAATGGGCAGATCGATGGCCGGAAATCCTCCCGGATCAGACCATAAAGGTGGAACTCCTTATCCTCAGTGACAATCGCCGCCAAATCACGCTATCAGGTCGGCATCCAAGGGTCATGGAGATCATAGACGCCGTCAAACAGGACATGGCCGCATGATGAAAGAGTGGCCTTCTTCCCTGACCTCCTCTGGTGTTCCTTAAGTAACCTTAATCATTCTTGTCCAAGAACGAATCAGTGCTTCGTGCGAGGCATGGGGGTCTCTTTTCAAAAACGAAGGGCATCGAGGAACAGTTATGCAAAAAGGGGTAGCAAAGGCGGGCGGAGCACCTTCACAGCCAAT
>JASFTV010000002.1:0-45487 GCA_050050615.1 Desulfobacteraceae bacterium | reverse complement strand
TTTCCCAGCAATTCTTTCCTTTGGATCCATCTTTCATTCTCCAGTAAACCTATGGAAGTATATCCGGTGGTGAGCAAAAAGGCAATGGAGACTTCTGTCTCGAAAAATCGATCTCTCAGCCCTTTAGCTTTCGAAGGCTTTCTTGACCTCTTCTTTAAGCACCTTGCCCATGGTGTTTTTCGGTAGCTCTTCGAGAAAAACCACTTCCTTGGGGCATTTCCATTTGTGAAGGTGCTGTTTGCACTGCTCCTGAACCTCATCCGGCTTAATATCAAATCCGGGCTTGGGGACCACGGCTGCAACGACCTTTTCCCCCCATTTTTCATCCGGGATACCCACGACAGAGGATTCAGCAACGCCCTCCATCCGGTTGATCACCACTTCCACCTCTTTGGGAGAGATATTTTCACCCCCTGAGATAATAATGTGTTTGATGCGGTCCGTCAGATAATAATACCCTTGCTCATCAATTTTGCCCAGATCCCCGGTTCTGAACCAGGCCTCCTCAAAGGTCTTGGCAGTCTCCTCGGGCTTTTGCCAATACCCTGGCGTCACTGCAGGGCCTTTAAGCCAGATCTCCCCGGTCTGACCGGGCGCCACATCCTGAAGCGTCTCGAGATCCACAATCCTCACTTCGAGATTGGGGAGGGGTACTCCGATAGAACCAGGCTTCCGAACGCCCCTTACGGGGTTGGAAAAATTCATCCCCGTCTCCGACATCCCTTCGCGCTCCACGGGCTCCTTGCCGAAGAGGCTCTTTATCCTGTCAAAATCCTTGGGTAGGAGGGGCGCTGAACCGGAGGTCCACAGACGCATGTGCTCAAAATCCAGTCTCCTGTCTCCTAGATAGTCCATCATCTTACCATACATGGAAGGAACCGCCATAAACACGGTACAGGCACGCTCCCCCTCTTTGTTTGCCAAAGCCTGGATGACCGCCTCAGGAGAAAACACATCGAGCATGAGCACATGGGAGCCGGCCATCAAGGAAGTATGAAGGGCAAAGCAAAGGCCGTGCACGTGAAAAAGAGGAAGGGCGTGGCACAGCACATCGGATGCCGTTATTTCCCATATCTTGATAATATTTTTGGCATCGTGAACAAGATTTTTCTGGGTAAGAATCGCCCCTTTGGGTTTTCCCGTGGTTCCGGATGTGTAAATGATGAGCCCGGGATCATCCGGTTTGATCTCGGCCTGGATGGGGTCATCTGAGGCGGACCTGAAAAAATCGATATCTTGGTATGGCTTTTCCGTATCGATCACCACATTCGTCATTCTTGGATCGATTTCCTTGATCATGGCCTCCTGTTGAGGCCCGCAGAGCACAAGTTTCGCATTCGCATCACGAATGAAGTATTCCATTTCAGACTTCTTGAATCCCGGATTGAGAGGAACAGCGATAGCGCCTATCTTTTGAAGGGCGAGATGGGCCATGACAAACATCAAGGACTTTGGGAAGAAGAGGATGACCCTGTCTCCCTTCTCGACGCCCAAGTCTAGGAATAAATTGGCCATCCGATTTGAATCCCGGGCCAATTCAAGATAGGAGATTTCAGTCTCTAACTGGCTTCCACGAAGGAAGGCGATCGCTTTCTTCTCTTCCTGCGCCAAGAAGGAATCTTCAAAGCAATCCCTTAGAGATATTTCAGCCATTTTGGTCTCCATTTAGAGTGTATCTATGGTTCCCGCTCAACGAAAATCCAGTGGCGTAACTACGTGCCTGATGAATGATGTCATTTCGACCGCTTCGAGTGCCTCAGGATAAACTCCGGGAGAAAATTTCCCTGAATGAATTCAAAAATTTCTCAGTCCCTTCGTTCCTTTGAGATGCCCATCTGCCAGCGAATGGGGTTACGTGCGATAGGCTGTTCCCGGCCCATTTCCTACCGATTCTGCATTGTGGTCTTAGCCTATCATCCTGTTTGGAAGCCATAAGGCCAACTCAGGCCAGACACAGACAAGGAAAATGACAATGCCTTCAATGATCACAAATGGGATCACCCCCAGTAAGACATGCGACATGGGAATATCAGGCGCGATATTCTTTACAATATAAAGATTGAGTCCTACAGGAGGCGTCACCAGGCCGATCTCGAGATTAACCGTCATGATAACCGCAAACCATATAGGATCAAATCCCAATCCTTGGATAATGGGCAGCAGAAGAGGCGCTACCATGAGGATCACGGCCGCTGGCGGGATAAAGCACCCCAATATCAAGAGCAGGAAGTTGATAAGGACGATGATCCCCCACTTTCCGATAGGGATCTTCAAAATCAGCTCCCCAAGGGCTTGGGTCGCATAGATATCAGAAGAGACGTAGGCGAATAGTAGAGCAGCGGCCATGATCATCAATATCATGCTGCTTTCGTTAAGCGCTTTGATAAATATCCGCCACAGCTGGCTGGGTCTGTAGATTTTGTAAATGGTCATTACAAAGAAAAGGGAAAGAACAGCCCCCAATCCACCCGCTTCACTCGGGGTAGCCCAGCCACCATACAAGGATCCCATGATGCCCATGATGATCAAAACAAAGGGCAGGACCTTGATAAGAGAAGTAAATCTTTCTTTCCAGGTGTAACTTTCCACGACTCCCCGGTCTTCAATGTAATACATGGCCCCCCGCTTGGCAGGCACGAGTTTACGGTAGTAAAAGATACCCCCGACCCAGATACAGCTTAAGAGAACTTCAAGAATACCTGGAATAACACCGGCAATAAAACATTTGCCAATGGACGTCTCGGTCGCAACCCCGTAGAGAATCATGGTGACACTGGGCGGGATGAGGATACCAAAAGTGCCTGCATGGGCAATGAGCCCTGTGCTCAGAGCGGGAGAGTAGCCGCGCCTTCTCATCTCCGGAATCCCGATGCCACCGATGGCTGCCGCAGTGGCCGGGCTCGACCCGCACAGGGCAGCAAAGATACCGCACCCGACCATGTTGGCAATGCCGAGTCCTCCGGGAATCTTGTAGAGCCATTTGTGCAGTGTTTCGTATAAATCTTTGCTTGCATCTGATTCAGCTATGGGGGCGCTTAGAAGAATGAACAGGGGAATGGCGAGTAGCGCAAAATTATCCATGCTGCCATGAAGCACGAATGGGACCGTCTCCAACAGATGGGGTGACAAGATGACGATGAATGCAAGGGATATCCCGACGAGTCCTGCCCATATGGGAATACCGGAGATGAGCAAACCGAAAGCACTTCCAAACAAAAGTACGGCCAGTACATATTCATTCATAGTGGGCCACCCTTTCCAGCCTGAGGCATTATTCCTTTGGGCCTGAATCCGTCTCGGATAGGTCAATGTCCTTTAATTCAAAGCGCTCCTTCTCTTTGCTGAATTCCCCTCTTCTCAGGGAGATGATTTTTTCCCGTATCTGTACAATATATTGGAAGAAAAGGGCCGTCATACCAAGCGGGAGAAAGAGATAGGGAATCCACAACGGGGGCCCCCACAACGAATAAGAGTGTTCATTCTTTACGACAGATTCCCACCACATGGGCCATGCATACCAAGCAAGTACGGCAGCTAGAATGCATGATATCACGGAGACGACAACAAGGATCGTTTCTCTGGTTCTCGGAGAGAGGTGGATAAGAACGAGATCCACGTTCAGATGATGCTCATTCTTCTGGACAAACGCAGCTCCAGTAAAAACAACGAAAATGAGCAAAAACACAGACGCTTCTATCTGCCAGATCGTGGAAACGCCGAATATCTTTCGGACGATGACACCTTCCGTGACGATCAGGGCAGCAGCGATCAGGGACAGCGCCGCGATCCACCCGGTCACGTAGGTCAATCCGTTAATGAGCCAAGCCAAAACAGTACCAAACCGTTTCATGATAGATGCCTCATACTTTCAAAAGTTTCTAGGGGAGGATTTAGAAGAGCAAATCGCCTGCGAGAACCCTTCGGACAAAGGCACTGCTTAAGCGCGCTGTCAGACAGGCTCGTAAGTACTAAGTCTCTTGCTGATTAAGCCCCATCCTTCCCCGCATGGCAGGATCTTCGACAGGCGTGGTCGAAGATCATTGCCTTTGCCTGAAAAACAGCATCGGGGTATTGGAGTGTTGGTCACCGTGTGAGAGAAAGATATCTGGCCTTTGCAGTCTTTCCAGCGTCCTATTTTGGTCTCAGGTCACAGTAAATAAGATTTTCCATGACTCCAGTACGCCATAACTCCCGAGAACCGTTGAATTACGAAGAGACTTTTGAAGCCTTCTTCCAGAGGGCAAAGGCAAAACGAGCTCCTGTGAACCTGCATGCTTTACTTAAATAGAGCCCATGTACAACTGCACCACAACAAGCAACATTGCCCGAGCAAAGATCAGGACGGCTCTCCCATGACCCTTACTTGAAGGCCATGGGATGAGCCGTCTTGTCTTGGCGAAAGGCAGCCTTGAGGCTGTCAGTGGGGTCTTCTACCTTAAGCGTGGTCGGCCTGTCATCGAAGCCCCTTATTCCATGGCTTCCAAAGCCATATCCAGGAGCTCTTGGCCACCATCGACAGTCTCAGCGAAGTTTTTCCAGGCCGTCTTCTTGGCGAAGGCCAGCCATCCATTAAATTCTGCCTTGTTCATGTAATGAATATCAACGTCGGCTTCGGTGTAAGCATCTATGAGCTTCTCCACCAGTGTCTTGAAGTTGTCATAAATCCAGTTTTCGTGCATCCATTCCGCCACGTCCAAGAAGATTTTCTGCTGATCAGGCGTGAGTCTATTCCAGGTTTTCATGGAGATACATAGATTCTCAGCCATGTACCAGATGGAATAATCTCTCGGGGCGTTGATGTAATTGAGTACCTCATAGAGACGGTAGGAAACAAAAGAAGCGGAAGAGGTCATCATGGTATCCAGAACGCCGGTTGAGAGGGCATGGTAGGTTTCTGAGGAAGGCATGCTGGTAATCGAGGCCCCGGCCTGCCGCATCATAAATTCAAACTTCTTGCCAGCCGCCCTTAATTTTGTTCCATCAACGTCGGCTGGAACTTTTATCTGTCTTATCTTGCTGGCGATGCCTCCATCGAACCAGGCCCATACAAGGTTCTTAACGCCGTTCTGCTCCATGATCGCGTCGATTTTCTTGCCTATCCGTTTGTTCCTCCAACTCAGTCCCTGTTTGATGTTGGTCACGGAACATGGCATTAAGGTAATGGAAAGCTGGGGGACCTTTCCGGAGGCATAGTCCAGAGGAAAACAAGACATATCCAGTGCGCCCTTACGCATTGCATCCCATTGCGCTTTTGGCTTGAAAAGCGATTTGGCAGGATAGTGGCGGAATTTGATTTGTCCATTTGTCCTTTCCGTGACCATGTCTCCAAAAACGCGCCCCATCCTGTCCCGGACATCACCGGCCGCAAATTGATGAGAAACTTTAAGGACCATCGGTCCGGCATCCGCCCGATCGCCCAAAGCGAGCACAGCGAATGCTAGAGACAAAACAATTGCTATAACAGCCAGTTTTCTTGTATACCCCTTCATTACTTCCTCCTTTTCCTGTGAAGGTTATCAGATCTGGACGGTTTTGTTACGCCGCCAACGGTTCACCATCTCGACCCTCTTTGCTGGTATACAGGTCCATTAAGGCCTCGCATTGCTTAAGCAAATGCCGTTTCATAGAGGCTTCCGCCAGGTCTGCATCCCTTTTGCGAAATGCCTCCAAAATACCTCTATGTTCCTGCATAGATTGGTCGAAGCGATCTTTATGATAGAGTTGCCTGTGACGATAGAGCAGGATCTTGTACCTGAGACCCGTGATAACTTCGTTGAGCGTCTTATTGCCGGACAATTCCTGGATAAACATGTGAAGGACACTATTGATATCCAGGTACTCTTCGTGATTCCGGTTGCGGTAATGGCACTCCAACTTTTCATGAAGCGCTTCGATCTTTTTGAACTCCTTTTCCTTCATATTTTGTGAGGCGAGCCGAGCGCACATGCCCTCCAGGACGCTCATGACCTGAAACATGTCCTTGATGTCTTCAATAGGGGGTTGGCTGATATAGGCGCCCTTATGGGGAATGAGATCGATAAGCCCCTCCGAATGCAGTATTCGGAGCGATTCCCTTACCGGCGTTCTGCTCACTCCCATGGAGTCGCAAAGAAACTTTTCGTCAATCTTTTGGCCTCTTATTAAGCGGCCTTTTCGTATCATTTCCCGGATCTGATCGGCGACTTGCTGGGGTAAGGGTTTGATTTCGATTTTCTGCATAGGATGGTTCCTCGAAGTAATAATATATACAAAATACATTATATTCTGTTAGTCAAGAAAAAAGTGCGAGGGAAAGCTGAGACTTTGATTTCTTTTCAGCAACCTCCGGTTAGGATTTTGCAAGTATTTGTCGATACTGTCTTTGTAGTCCGGGGGGATTTCTTTTTAAAAACGAAGGGTTTACGCCCAGAAACACCTGGGGATCTCCCATGAACAGGCTGGACCCCGAATGTCCGGTCACCGCCCAAGAGCCGAATAGGTATCCCCTTGCTTCCGGCCCCTAGGGCCTCCTAGAAAGAAAGCGTTTTCACCAATCTTACAAGTTCTTCTTCACCCGCAGCCTAATCTTCCCCTCCGAGATAGGCCTTCTGCATCATTTCATTGTTGAGAAGATTTGTCGCACTGTCAGCCAGCACGATGTATCCTGTCTGGAGGACATAACCTCGATCCGCAACTGAGAGGGCCATGTTGGCGTTCTGTTCCACTACAAAAACTGTGGTTCCTCTCTGATTGACCTGCTGGATAAGTTCGAATTGTTGATCCACGAGAAGCGGGGCAAGGCCCATTGAAGGCTCATCCATGAGAAGGAGACTGGGGTTTGAGAGAAGTGCCCGTGCCATTGCAAGCATCTGCTGTTCACCCCCACTTAATGTAATCCCTGGATTGTGGACTCTCTCCCTAAGAGCCGGGAAGAGGATCAACATTTTCTCCATATCCTTTCCTATCTCTTCCTTATCCGTCCTGAGGAATGCACCCATCTCCAAGTTCTCTAGGACGGTCAGCCTGGGGAAAATACGCCTGTTTTCAGGAACAATAGAGACACCCTTTGATATGATGTATCTTGTGGGTTTCCCGTCAATTCTCTCGCCGCTGAGTTTCACCGCGCCTTTTTTGATCCTGCAAACCCCCAGAATCGTCTTCAGGGTGGTGGATTTTCCTGATGCATTCCCCCCCAACAGACAGACCAGTTCGCCGTCAAAGATCTCAACATTGATGTCATACAATACCTGTATATTCCCGTAATAGGTATCAACACCGACAAGTTCTAGGACGGGGGCTTTATTCATCACTCATTCCGCTCCGCCCACCCTCTTTCTTCCCAGATAGGCCTGGATAACCTGTTCGTTACCGGCTACTTCGTCATAGCTGCCCTCGGCGATCTTTCTTCCGTAATCAAGAGCGATGACCCTGTCGGAAATCGTTTTCACAACGTTTAACTTATGCTCGATGACAACGACCGTATAGCCGAAGAGGTCCCTGAGTTTTTTAATGAAATCGGTAATCTCCAGGGTTTCTTGGGGGTTCATCCCGGCTGACGGCTCATCCAGCATCAGGACTTTGGCATCGGTGGCGATCGCTCGAGCGATTTCAAGACGCCTTCTGTTGGCATAGGAAAGAAATATGGCCTGCTGATCGTAGCGGTAACCTGTAAGCCTGGTGCCGAAAAGGCCCAGGACCTCTTTAACGCGTTTATCCGTTTCAGACTCTTCCCTTCGAAAACGGGGAAAATGAGAAAGAATTGATATCGGGCCGGATTTTGTCCGGCAAAATTGCGATACTTTTGCGTTATCCAGAACGGTCATTTTACTAAACAGCCTGAGGGTTTGAAACGTTCTCGCTATTCCCGCTTTTGCTACCTGATGAGGTTTCAGGCCTGTGAGCTCAGAGCCATTGTATGTGATTGAGCCTACGCTAGGCGGATATATTCCAGAAATCAGGTTGAAAACGGTTGTTTTTCCCGCCCCGTTCGGCCCGATGATGCTCAGGATTTCTCTGTCAAACAGCCGAAAACTTAGGTTGTTGACGGCCACAAGCCCGCCAAAACTCATGTTTACATCCTTGAGCTCAAGCACAACCCGATCTGTTTTAGTATACTTTGGCTTTTCAGCGGCTGCCCTCTGTTCCTCGTCGTAGTAAAGCTCGGTCGATGTTTTGAGGAGCCCGGTCTCGTCCTTACCCGGTCTTTTCTCCTCCTTGATCAAAAACCCTATGGAGCCGAGAAGGCCCTGGGGCCTCAGGGCCATCAGAACAATAAGAATAAGGCCGTAGGACATCATGCGGTATGCCCCGTACTCCCGGAGAAACTCAGGGAGTATGGAAAGCAGGATCGCGCCAAGGATGACGCCCAAAATGTTGCCCAGACCGCCAAGAATGACCATGCAGTAAACGATTACGAGCTGCGGAAAATCAAAGTTGTTGGGAAAGACAGAGTCCTGAAACGATGCGAAGAGGGCACCCGTTCCACCGGCAATAAATGCCCCACCGGCAAAGGCCTTGAGCTTCATCCAAGTCGTGTTGACGCCCAAAGTCTCTGCTGCGAGTTCGTCTTCCCTGATGGCCTCCCAACCCCTGCCGTAGCGTGAAGTCTTGAGGCGTGAGCATCCGATAAGGACGAGGATTGCCGAAAACCAGATGAGATAGGCGTAGGCTGTGGGCGAGATAATTCTAAGACCGAAGATCTCAATGGGATCAAAATTATAGATACCGTTGACACCGCCGGTAATGTTGATGGGACGGTCAAGATTGAGCAACAAAAGCTTGAAAATCTGAGCGAACGCCAAGGTGACGATCGCCAGGTAATCACCTCTTAAGCGCATACTGGTTGAGCCCAAAGCGAATCCAAAGCCCATGGTGATCAATGCGGCAAGGGGCAAGACAAGCAGAAATGGGAGGTGTATATCAAATTGCCTCGAAGACAGGAGGGCGAATGTGTATCCTCCGATGCCGAAAAAGGCGACGTATGCTAGATCCAAGAGACCGGCAAATCCGGCCACCACATTCAGGCCGAGGGCGAGCATGACGTAAATACCCGTCATGGTGTAAATCCTCAGCCAGTAATTATTTGGCATCATGTGGGGGATGAAGACCAGAAGGACACCCATGGCCGCATAGAGCATGGACCTATTTCTCTTACTGATTAAGCTAACCGCGAAAACGTTGTCCATCATACCTTCTCAGGCATTTTTTCGCCCATCAATCCCCAAGGCCGGAATATGAGGACGACGATAAGGACGGTGAAAGCGACAACATCCTTGTATGCAGAGGGAAAGAAAGTGGTCGCCAGAGATTCGAGCAAACCGAGGATGATACCGCCGAGCATGGCACCGAAAATGTTTCCGATGCCTCCCAGCACAGCGGCTGTAAATCCCTTCAATCCGGCTTGAAATCCCACATAGTAATCGACCTGCGTGAAGAGTAGGCCCACGAGAGTTCCGGCTGCTCCTCCAAGGGCGGACCCGATAAGAAAGACGTAAACAATGATGCGGTCCGTGTCGATCCCCATGAACGATGCTGCCTCGATATCCTGGGCAGTGGCCCGCATCGCCTTTCCCACCTTCGTGTTCTTTACCACATAGGTTAAAAGGGCCATGAGCATGAAAGAGACTACGATGACCAGAATCCGCATGAAGGAGAAGACCACATTGCCTATTTCAAAAACGCGGAAGCCAGGAGGGATCAGTGAGGAAACAAGAAAAAAGCGAGGTTTTGCGCCTTGAAAGTTTAAGACCAGGTTTTGCAAGAAAATGGAGACTCCGAGAGCACTGAGAAGCAGATTCATTCGAGGGGCTTGTCGTAAAGGGCGGTAGGCGAATCTTTCTACTGCCATGCCCAGCAAGCCGGAAGCCGCCATGGCCACGATGATCATCAAAGCTATGACGAGGGTGGCGTTCATGATGGGCTGGTTATTGCTGCTCAAGAGGTTAAGGACCCACCACCCGGCAAACCCACCTATCATGTAGATCTCACCATGGGCGAAATTCAGCATGAACAGGATGCCGTAAACCATGGTGTAACCGATGGCAATCAGCGCATAAACGCCTCCCAAGGTGAGACCATTGACCAGTTGTTGAGGTAATTGCTCGAGGTATATTCCCATGAGGTGTGTACGGATTGACGTAACCGGAATTGTTTAGGAAGAATACCACAATACACTGTTGTACAAAATAAATCGAAAACACGCTTCTGAACGAGCTAAATGCCTGTATTTACAAGATGCCCCGCACTGCCCAAAATTCAGGTTCCCATAAGAAACCAGCCGCGACTCAAAAACGGAAGGCCCTAACCGAGTTGTTGATTAGGGCCTTCATTCGTACACGGCTATTTTCCTGTCATAACCGTTATCTGCTTGAAGTCCTTTCCGGCCACTTGAAAGAAGTAAGTGGCGCCTCCTTTCAGGTCACCTTTCTCATCAAAGGTCACGGGGAACCCGAGGATGCCCCTATAGTTCTTGGTCTGAGATACGTATTTTACGACTTCCTTGCGGGTGATCTGTCCGTCCTTCGCTGCTTTGTCGATGGCGGTTAGTAAGATATTCATCGCCTCGTAAGCGGGTGGACCGAACCCACTGATGGTTCCATACTTGCGTTCAAAATTCTTGATGTAACTGGCCGCTTCCGGTATGGCAAAGATGTCAGGGGAGAAATGATATACGTAGGCACCCTGAGCGGCACCCTCAGACGCCTCAATAAAATCCTTCTTGTCTCTTGCCCCCTCCGTTCCAAAAAAGATGGCGTCAATACCAAACTCCTTCATTTGTCGGACGCCGATCGCCTGATCCGGAGCAGCGGTGGCCACAAAGAAAAGAACATCGGGTTTGTAGGCCTTCACTTTCGTCATCACAGCTGAAAAGTCCTTTGATCCACCGACAATGGTGTCCTGCATAATATCCGATATGTCTAATTTCTTCAGGCCCTTAATGGTTTCACTGGCGAGGTTCTCACAATATGCGACCTTCTCGTTGAGGATAGCCACATTCCCGGCGTTGAGGTGCTTCTGGATAAAAAGGGCGCAGTTCCATCCGTGGGCATCGTTTCTCGCATTCACCCTGAAAAAGTGTTCGTACCCCTGCTCGGTCAGATCCGGTTTTGAGGCCGCGCTTGTAATGCAGGCGAGGTTGGCGTTGCCATAAATTTTCATGGTGGCTTGAGCAATGTGGCTCATCGGCGGGCCGATGACGCCGTACATCAATTCGTCAGCGACGAATTTCTGGGCCACGTTGACGCCCTGAGCCGGGTCCATAGCATCATCGCCCATGATGTGTTTGATTTTGACACCCTGGATGCCGCCTTTCTTGTTCCACTCATCCACCGCCAGCTGAGCAGAATTAAAAATTTCCATACACGGTGCGGCTGCATCTCCTGTGAATGCGCCGGCATTTCCTACATGGATGCCTTCAGTTACATCTGCAGCAAGCCCGGTCCCTGAGAAAAACAGAACCATGGCACCTATCCAGAAAAATATTATCAGTGACCTTTTCATCGTCTCCCCTCCTCTATTTAATGCTTAATGGTTAATGGATCATAGCTGACAGTTAGTCGTTAGCTTGTCTATCATGCTTCACGTATGGGTATTTTCGTAAAGCGCGCAGACCGAGGAGTCGTACAGTCACCAGGGGGCCTATACTATCATACTGCTGTCCAAAATAAATCGAAAACACGCTTTTCAACGAGTTCAATGCCTGTTTTTACAGGATGCACCACGGTTCCCGAAAATCAGGCTCCCATGGGCACCTCGCATGAAGCACCGATTCATTTTTCCCAAATAATCACACTATCAGGCATTTAGAATAAAATCCAGCAAATGACTCGGGAAAAAAGAAACAAATATTCTTGAGCACTGCAGATGGGTTAGAATTCTCTCTGAACTGGTTACCGGGGTCTGCCCTGGTCGTCCCAACCTCGAAGCTTGTAATATTCCTTGACCATTTCCGTCACGGGCACCACTTGACCTTTTGAGGGGCCTTCCTCCAGGGGTTCATGGGTGAAGCGATGGGGCAACGTGTCCATAGAGGCGTTGATTCCGAAATCGATGTTCATTTTCCGATCAGCATCAATGATACCGCGAAGGCTTCGGTCCATCCGGTCGGGGTTGAAATCCAACCCTGTACCGGCGACCAACAGTTTTGAGGCCAAATCGAAGTCCAGGACATCCATGGAGAGGCCGATATTCTTGCACATGGTCAAACAGTCGGTGAGGAGCGCCTGACGTTCCGTGTGCTCGACGAGGACAGGCTTTCCATTGTTGGAGAGCCGGTTGGCGATGTCGCGAATTCCCCACCGCCTTTCCGCCTCGTCGTATCGTTCGGTCAACTCGAAGAAAGGCTCGGCTCTCAGATGGTCCGCTCCCCGAGAAGCGATGGCGTAGGTGAGACCAAAGGCCTTGATGCCCCTCGGGTCTCCACAGATGACGTCGAGCCCCTTGACCTGAAAAGCGTACTTTTCGGTTCCGCGGCCGAACCGCCGGGCCAATGACCGGGTCCCTTCTGCAAAGGCATCTCCGATACCTTCCCGGTGGACAATAAGTTCCAGGATTTTTTCAATGGTTTCTTTATTGCCCCAAGTGAAGTCCACGCCGTCCATGTCGTCCCGGTTCAACAGCCCCCTCTGAAAGCATTCCATGGCCCAGCCGATGGTCTCCCCGCTGCTGAGGGAATCCATTCCCATGCGGTTAAGATATGCATTCATTCTGAGCGTGAATTTGAGATCATCGATGCCGATTCGGGACGAATAACTGCAGAGGGTCTCAAATTCCGGGCCTTCGGATTCCACCTGATCGGTAATATAGTACCGGGAACAGTGGATGTTGCAATTGAAGCAACTCTTGTTCTTGACCTTGTATTTTTCGGCCAGCGTTTCCCCGCTGATTTTGTCCACGTAATCACAAATGCCTTTCTGGAAGTGATTGGTGGGCAGAATACCGATACCGTTCAGGGCCTTCATCAGAAGGGTGGAGCCCATGTCATGGCGCCGGTCCCACTCCGGATGGGTCATGATTCGGCGGTCCAGTTCCCGGCACAGATCCAAGCAGGCCAAGGGATCGGCCACAGACACAGGGGTGGTGCCTCGCACGGCCACGGCTTTGAGGTTTTTAGAACCGAAGAGGCAGCCCATGCCCGTACGTCCGAACATCCGGGAATTGTTACACGCTACGGTCGCGAATTTGACGAGGTTCTCGCCGGCAGGTCCAATGGCCGCGACCTGGACGGCATTGTCTCCAAGCTCCCGGCGGATTGCAGATGTCGCCTGCCAAAGATCCAGTCCCCACAAGTGGGATGCATCCTTGATCTCTACATGGTCATCAGCGATGAGCAGATAAGAAGGCTTGTCCGCTTTGCCGGCAATGATGACTTGATCGTAACCGGCTTGTTTCAGCTCAGGACCGAAAAACCCGCCGGCGGCCGAATCCCCCAGTATGCCGGTCAGAGGGGATTTTCCTGAGATGGTCATGTAGGCCGAGGCGCTGAGGAAGGAACCGGTCAAGGGACCGACACCGATGAGAAGCATGTTCTCGGGCGAGAGAGGATCGATATCTCTTTTTAATTCATCATAAAGACGCCAGGAATTCAATCCGCGACCGCCAATAGCCCTGATCATGTACCGGGGATCACTTTTTTCCCGCAAGATTTTGCCACTGGTCAGATCAACACGCAAATTGTGCCCGCCATATCCGTAAAGCATTCTAACCCCCTACCGTTGATTTCCATTGATCCAGCAATTCTCTTGCTCTGTCAAGAGCATACAGAACCCTCTTTTCTTCTGGATTCAGCCCTTTGCTACTCTTCTTGAATGTCTTGAGGCTGGCGGGTTCGTCATGCTCGGATTCGTAATTGATGGCTCCCATGTTACATTGCTCAACGCACCTCGGCTTACCGCCACATAGGTCACAGACATACGGTATCCCTTCGTAGAGTTCGATGGCACCGATGGGGCAGAGGGTCTCGCAGGTGCCACAGGAGGTGCATAACGTCGGGGTCACGATCATTTGGCCTTCTGGACCGATCTCGATCGCAGACTCGGGACACTTTGTGCAGTAACGCTCCTCGCACTGCCGGCAGATGACAGGGTAGTCAATCCCGATATCCTCGATCTTGACCACCTTGACTCGAGCCCGACTTCGACCGACTCTGCCCGTGTGGAAGAATGAACAGTTGACCTCGCAGCGGATGCATCCAGAGCAATTCTTGGGATTGATTGTGATCATTTCTCCTTGATCCTTTCTATGCGGTAATGAACCTGTCCCTTGGGGTCCGGACAACAGAACTGGTTGACTTTGCTGGTCCAATCCCCCTTTTCTTCCTCAACCCGTTGTAGAAGCGGGAAGATAGGCATCATACTCTGCAGGGCCCACATGCAAATGTGCTTACCCTCAGGAATCATGATCTTCCCACCTTCCACTATGAAGTTATCTCCCACCAACATGGGCTGATTACAATAGCCGTCAATCCTCTCAACCGTCACTTTGAGTCTAACCATCGAAAACCCCTTTGTTGACACTGATCGATTCTATCTAAAAAGGAAATCATCATGCATACTAGCATCCCTACAACAAAATGATCAAGAATTCTTCGATATACTGAAAAAGTAGATCAATACATTTCTTATTTCCCGAGTACTATATGATAGTTGTTAGTTTCTAACCACGCCTGCTTCCCTGCTGGAACGAACTCAACTTACCGATTTGACAATCAGAGTCGGCATGACTACAATTCAGGACGGTCGCATAAACGTCTCGGAAAGGTCGCGAAACCTAGGGTGAGGAAAAGGCCCGATCAGCCATGTCGGGGAGGAAGTCGTTTATGTCATCCGGGGCGAGTTAATCTTTTATCTGAATGACCAGGAATATCACTTGAGGGAGGGGGACTTGATGCACTATCGCAGTGAGGCCCTTCACAGCTGGTACAATCCCGGCAAATTTGAGAACGTCATCATCATTGTGAACTCCCGGCCAAACTGGTAGGCTACCTGAACAAAGAATTAGGATTCTGGACACTTGTGAAAGCCAATCATAAAAGAAGAAATTCCTGGCTTTGAAAAAGGCCCTAAAAGGACATATTTTCTAGAATATGGTCTGCATATAACTGTTTACATTTTTATTAGAGATTTTGTAACAGTTTAGCTCTATGAAGTCCGAGACCAGTTGAAAAGAGGAAGGGAGGTAACATGGAAAAGAAAAGCTTGTTAGAAGGCAAAAGAATTCTCATCGTTGATGATGAGCCTGATGTGTTGGAAACCCTGGAAGAGCTGTTGACGATGTGCAAAATCTCCAAAGCGAGCACATTTGAGGAAGCGAAAAAGCTATTGGCTACCGAAAAGCTCGATATCGCTATCTTGGACATCATGGGCGTTGACGGTTATGAGCTGTTGAAAATTGCGAATCAGAAAAAAGTAACAGCCGTGATGCTGACCGCCCATGCTCTGAGTCCTGAAAACACGGTCAAGTCGCACAAGGAAGGCGCCGCCCTGTACGTGCCCAAAGATAAAATCGTTGAAATCACCACCTACCTAGAGGATGTCCTGGAGGCGAAAGAGAAGAGCAAGAGCACCTGGTGGCGTTGGCTTGAGAGGTTCGGTGCCTACTATGACGAGAAATTCGAGAAGGATTGGCAGTACAAAGACAAGGAGTTTTGGAAAGGTTTCCCTTACGCCTAGTAGAGCGTTTCCTTATGAACATGTCATCTCGACCCCTTCGAGTGACTCAGAGCCTGCCCTGCCTCTGGCCCTGAGTTCACCGAAGGGAACCTGCCGAAGGGGTAAACTCCGGTAGAAATCTTGGCAACCCATTGGTATTGTAAGATTTCTCCAGCCGTTTGCACGGGAATCGAAATGACAGTATTGCCACACGACCTGGGAAACGCTGTAGAAAAACCGCGGCAGAGAGCTCCGTCTAGAAGGGCGGGGAGATTCACTATTAGTTAACTTTGGCTGGAACCCAATGGCAGTGAGGCCGACAAGGAAAAGGTACAAAAATCACCACAGGCAATGATAAGGGGGTATGTTATGAAGGGTCCAATAGGGTTGATCAGATCCAGCAACATCCAAGGATATGAAAATCAGGGACCGATCTATGCGTGGTCAGAAGGCAAGGCCTATCTTTTCATTGACCAGGTGAACTTCAGAGGCCAGACCGGTGCTATTCTCTGCTACTACAATCCACCGGTTCATCAGGTGGGAAATCCAGGGTTGGATGCTTATTTAGAAGGCTTGGACAAGGTTTTTCAGAAAAAGGATAAGCTCGAATTTCTTGTCCTTTACGGTGCCAATGATCCCGTGCATGCGGGGGGCGATCTCAAGGAAAGCCTGAACAGACTGGATAAGACCCTGGAGATGAAAAAGGAGAAGGAGGGTGCCGGAGCCTCAGCAAAGGAGGTAGACCAGCTCTTTGATTGGGCAGACAATCGGTTGAAGAAGGGCATTGCCCTTCACGGGTTTATCAGAAAGATGGCTCGATATTTGAGGGTCGTTGCTGTTTGTGGAGGAGGAACACGGTTCGGTGGTTCGGCGGAGATCCCCCTGATGGCCGATTTCTTGGTGGGCGATTCCAGAAGCGGCCTGTGTTTTAGCGAGGCGATGATCGGTTTAATGCCGGGTTGGTCAGGGATCGCCAGAACGCTGGTTAAAGCGGGTCTCACCAATGCAGCGTATATGGCCATGACCTCTAAGGAGGTAAAGGCGAATCAGCTGAGAGATATCGGAATCTACAACGTCGTGGTGGATGTGCCCTTTCCTTTTCCAAAACGGCAGAAGACCGATGATCCTGAGACTGATAAAGCGGCGTACTTGGAAGCTTTGGAAGCTCACAATGATGAGACAGGGATACTTCTGCTTCCCAAAGGGCTGGAAATCGCAACATGTGCCGTAGAGCAGATCCCAGTGGTGAATGAAAAGGATCGGCCCACTCTGGCCAAAAAGGAGGACATCTACCAAGAAGTGGAGAGGAGAAAAAATCCGGAGAACTATTCCCAAATCTGGGGAAAAGCCTTAAAAGAGGTGAAAGAGAGCATTGCTGAGATGGGAAGACCTCTGGCACCGCAGTCCATTGAGGGGCTACGCACCCTTCTCGAGGGTTACGATCCATCCACATTTGATGAAACATCATTCGTTGAAATGGAGATGGAGGCGGATGCCAGGCTTTACAGAGATCCGAGATTCCGAGCAGGCTTGACTGCAACGCTCGAACAGCGGGTCGCAGACTACAGATCATAAGGGGGTGCCGCAATATGAGACCGTATTTCGAAAAAATGAGCCCCATAGGCAGGGCACTGAGTGAAAAGGAAAAAGCGGAGGGAGAGGCGAATGCCCTTGAGATATCCAAGGTGGACCAAGAAATAGCCGAAGCCGCAGAGGAGAGGAAGAAGACGGGAATTCCTTCTGAAAAGCTCCACAAGCGGGGAGAGAAGACAGCCTGGGAACGGATCGATCTCTTGGTCGACCCGGGTACGTTTTTGCCATTGGACACCCTTTATGACCCGGAGTTCAACGAGGAGAGAACGACCGGGGTTATCACCGGTCTGGGCAAGATATCGGGTCGGTACGCCGTGATCATTGCCTCGGATAACAAAGTTCTTGCCGGGGCATGGATTGCGGGTCAGCGAGAGCATGTTTTTCGGGCCCAGGACATTGCCGAGCGCCTGAATATTCCCCTCGTCTGGGTCCTCAACTGCAGTGGGGTCAAGCTCACAGAGCAGGAGAAGGTCTATGCGGGCAGACGCTCCGGGGGAAGAACGTTTTTCAGGCATTCCGAGCTGGCTGAAAAGGGCATACCGGTGATCGTCGGCATGTACGGCACAAATCCGGCTGGTGGTGGGTATCATGCCATCAGCCCGGCCATCATCTTTGCCCATGAGAAATCCAACATGGCGGTGGGCGGCGGAGGGATTGTGAGCGGCATGTCTCCCAAAGGATACTTTGATCTCGAGGGTGCGGAGACGCTCATTGACGCCACAAGAAAGTTCAAACAGGCGCCTCCCGGAGGCGTCAGGATTCACTATGACAAGACCGGTTTTATGCGGGAGGTGTTCGACACGGAAGAGGGCGTTCTCGACGCCCTGAGAAACTGCATGGCAGGGATGCCCTGTTATGACCCATCAACGTTCAGGGTAGCCCAACCTGCCGACCCGGCGTATCCGCCGGAGGAGCTGAACCGCATCGTCGCCTTCAATCAGAAAAGGGTTTACAGTATTGAACAGGTGCTGGCCAGGCTTTTTGATGCAAGCGAACACATGGAATACAGGCCGGACTACGGGCCTGAAGTCTACTGCGGCATTGCCAAGATAGACGGTTTTCCGATCGGGGTGATTGCCAATCGCCAGGGGTTCTTGGGAAAAGACTATCCCGGATACGCGAAAGGTCATTACATGGGTATTGGTGCGAAGCTTTACAGGGAAGGGCTTATAAAGATGAACGAAATGGTCATGTTCTGCAGCCGGGATAAGATCCCCATGATATGGTTTCAGGATACCAGTGGCATTGACGTGGGGGATATTGCTGAGCAGGCGGAGCTTCTCGGCCTCGGGCAATCTCTGATTTACTCCATTGAGTGCTCACATTTGCCCATGCTGTGCGTTGTTTTGAGAAAAGGGACGGCTGCGGCTCACTATATCATGGGCGGGCCTCAGGCAACCAGGAACAATGCCTTTACCTTGGGCGTGGCGACCACGGAGATCTATGTCATGCATGGGGAGACGGCTGCTGCGGCTGCTTTTGCACGGCGGTTGGTTAAAGAACAGGATGCGGCCAGGCCCCTTGATCCCGTGATTGACAAAATGAATGTTCTTGCCCAACAGTACAATGATCAATCAAGGCCCATATACTGTGCAAAAGCGGGTCTGGTGGATGAGATTGTCCCCATGGCAAAGCTGAGGGACTATTTTGTGGGTTTTGCGAGAGCCTGCTATCAAAATCCAACGAGTATCTGCCCGCACCATCAGATGCTGCTTCCAAGGTCCATTAAGGGTTAGTGATGTTCAAAAGTGTTCGCATCGACTATCCTTCCCTTGCGGGAAGCCTTTTGTCGGCCACGGCAAGGTCCGGCGGGATTCTTTTTATGAGATATCCCCTTTCGAAAAAGATCATGGCCTCCCTAGGCAGGCAAAGCGATGGAGACATAAGGCCTCAGCCATGGGAACACTTTTGAAAGTTACCAAGGGGTTAGATTCAAGCAGGGTGGTGAAAGACGGCCATCTCCCCGCTGAAGCGGGCGGGAGGTCCATTTGTCGAATTTCGGAATCCAGGTATATTATTTGCCCCCGGTGAACCCGAGGGTCCAAGGAGGGATAGGATGAGTGAATACGATATCTTTAAGGTGCATCCAAAGATGCCCAAAAAGGTCAGACTGGCGGATATAACCATCCGGGACGGGTTTCAGCACGAGGAATCATGGATTCCCACAGATGCCAAGATATACTACCTCCAGGAACTGGCCTTGGCAGGTGTGAAGCGAGTTGAGGCGACCAATCTGGGGAATCCCCGGATCATGCCCCAGTTCAAGGACGCTGAAGAGGTGTTAAAGGGGATCAAACAGGATGAGTATTTTGCCAAGAGACTGGCCAGGAAGGGTATCAATCCGGAGGATATCGAGTGGACGGCCATAACCATCCGAGAGCCTTCTGTGGACCGGGCTATTAGACTTAAGGAGCAGGGATACGGCCCGGATCGCGTCTTGATGATGGTTTCAACCGATGAGCAGCATCATTTTGCAAACAGCGGCACAACCTTGCCCGAGTACTGGAAAGAGGCGGAGCGATGCATCAAAAAATGCAAGGATGCAGGCATTAAAATGTGCGGCACAGTGAGTACGATCTGGGGAAGCCCCATATCCGGGCCCACAAAATTGGAGGAGGCCGTAGAATTCACAAAACGGTGGCTGAGCATCGGTGCCGATGATATTGAACATGCCGACCATGACGGCTCTGCACCTCCCAACCAGGTATATCGGTATTATTCCATGATATTGGACGAGCTTCCCAATCCGGATTTGCATGTGGCCCATTTCCATGTCACCAGGGGTTGGGGCCTGGCCAATGTGCTTGCCGCCCTTCAGACGGGCATCGAGATCTTTGAAGGCACGCTGGGTGGGCTCGGTGGGCAGCCGGCGAATTTCCTCGACAGAACGCCTGTTCCGGGTACAGGGTCCTACTATTATAGAGATCCGAACGTGGTTGGGCTGGTCACCTTTGAGGATATGTGTGTCATGTTGGACGAGATGGGCGTGAATGTCGGAGCCATTGATATCGATCGGATCCTGGAGCTCGGCACACTGATGGAGAGGACCATCGGCAGAAGACTGCGTTCAGAAGCGATCCTGAACGGCAGGATCCCTAAGGAGCCCCGAGAGGAATTCAAGCGGCCCAAGCTGGATAAACTCAAAGACAAGTTCAAAGAAAAAGCCGGCCAGATCATCCCCGAGGGATGGCCGGAAAAGGCGGAGGTGCCGAAAGAGGTATTGAAGAGGAAATAAATCCGCAAGGCGGATAACTCTCAAGCTCGCAAGGGCGGGAAATAGCAGAGCGTTTCCTAAGTACTGGGGCCATACGGTCATTTCGACCCCCGTGCAAACGGAGGGAGAAATCTTACAGTGCCAATGGGTTTCCAGGATTTCTCCCGGAGTTTACCCCTCCGGCAGGCTCTGAGTTACTCGAAGGGGTCGAAATGACATGTGAACAAGGAAACGCTGTCCAGGCTCTGCCAGAGATGACGGCAGTGCTCTTGGGGTTACGATCAAGGAGTCCTTTTCACAAAAGGTTAATCCTGCTGTAAAGTTCCTTTTGCACCGTTTCGCTCAGAAAAAATACCTCTGCTTCATTGATTCCAGTTTCAACACCCGATTCATTCATAAAATGAACAAGCGCCTCGGTTGGTTGGTTGCCGGGGGCGCCCGTAACGCAGCCCCCGGTACCCCCGAGGGACGCATCGAAACGCCTGATGCCAAGGTCGTAAGCCACTTTGCTGTTAGCTATCGCCTTTTCCCCTGAAATATGATGGGGGTGATAGCCCAGCTTCTCCACATCCCTCCCCTTCCTCTTATTTATGATCGTCTCAAAAACCCTGCCAGTCTCATCTTGATCCGCAATACCCTGAAGATCTGAAAGGGTTACGCTCTCTGCGCCCAGATCAAGGTAGAAATCGATGTACTCATTCAAGTCGTCCTGGTCCGGTTTTAGGACAACACCGTTTTCGGATTCAGCATATCCAAATGCTGCTGAGACGTATCCAACAACCCTTGTGTTTTTGGCCACGGCGTCTTTTATGATGGGGGTGTATTCTTGAACCGTTTCGCTGATGGATCTTCCTAGATTGGCCCTGTTATGAGCCTCAACGGCTGAAAAGAAAGCGCCCATGGTGTGTTCATAACCATCGGGTCCAAGACTCATGGCCATGAAGTTTTCATAGCCCTTTTTATTGGGGACAAGGGTGATGAAATGGATGCCATCAAGCCAGCCTAAATCCTTCGAAATCTTGTTCAAGGCCTCTTTGTTCATGGCTGGAGCGACTTTGGGGTGAACGCAGGAGAAGATTTCCAACTGGGTGAATCCCGCTTTTATCAGTCTCAAGGCGATCTCCACCCTAATTTGAGGGGTAAAAATGTGCAGGTACTTGGATGGTATATTCTGGCCGTACTCCCTTAGAGTGACATCGGTTATGATGACGCTATGGCCTGTCTCCTTTCCCACGGTTATTCCTTGTGACCCTTTTGCAGACTCCTTTCATGTCCCGACGTGAGAGGATCTTACGGCTTTCTGAATAACCCGTTTAATTAAAATGTCTTCTAAATATTTTTATAACATAGATACCACCCTCTCCTTTGAAGGTGGCATCAAAGGAGGCTTCCGATCTCAGGATTTCTTGTTATGATCTTGAGGGGCCTTATCATCACCCTTAATTTCGACCCCCAATTCTTTCATTGTGCTTCGGAGCGATGCCGAATCTTCAATGTTTAGTTTCGGCACAGAAGGATCAATGTCCTTGATCATGGTACTCAAAACTTTTTTGGGCCCAACCTCGATGAACAGATCTACGCCGTTTTCGATCATCTTCTCCACGGAACGCCGCCAGTCCACACACGTGTAAATCTGCTCATAGAGTTCGTTTTTGATGTGACTGGGGTCTACGATAGCTTCTGTTGTCACATTGGCTATGACCGGTTTCATGGCGATGGAGATATGACTCCCGTAGAGTTCTTTCTTGAATTTGTCAGCGGCCGGCTTCATTAGGGGGGTATGAAAAGGCCCTTCTACCCTCAGATGCGTTGCAATCATACCTTCCTTCTTCAGTTTCTTGGACATGTCTTCCAGGTTTTTCTTGAATCCTCCGACAACGATCTGGCTTCTCGTGTTAATCAATGTCACATACACCTGGGCATCTTTACATAGTTTGTCTATTTCACGGTAGTCAAGCCCCTTGCCCCTGTTGACAATGGCCATGAGCCCTGCATGGGGGTAAGAAACACTAAAGTCTGTAATGAAAGTTGCCCTTTTCTGAACAAGATGTACACAAGTTTCAAAATCCAGTGCTCCTGAAACCATCAAGGCTGTATATTCTCCAAGGCTATGGCCCGCCAAGAGGCAAATATTTAGATCGATATCGTTGTTGCGACACATCTCCTCGAAGACTTTGTAACATGCATAGCTGGTAGTCAGCACAGCGGGCTGGGTAAAGATGGTTTTATCCAGATCTGTCCTGTGCATAATTTTCCTTCCAAGCATCGGTTTCCTAAAGCATTTTTCAGCGATATCGTAACCCAGCACGGAACTCGCCTGCTCATAGACATCTCTGGCTACCTTGAATTCGTCATATAGTTCTTTTCCCATGCCAACGTATTGGGAACCTTGTCCTGGAAAAATCAATGCAATCCTATTGTATTTCATTATGTGGCTCCTAGGTAAGACTTACCCTCCAAATCCTTCGGTTGCCTTTGCCGAGGGCAGCCGAACGAGAGGATTGGGGTGAATACAACAACTAGCAGACACTTACCCGATGCCTTACAGGTCGATTGGCGTTGCTTCATCAATGAGCATAATCGGGATATCGTCTTTTATCTCGTAGCGAAGTTTGCAGTTCTCACAGATCAGTCCGTCCCCGCTATCATTCAGATAGATATCGCCTTTGCATTTTGGGCATGCCAAAATATCCAGCAATTCTTTGCTGATCGCCATGACAGCTCTCCTTTACATCATAATTTGTCGAGCAGATTCAAAAACCCTCTCTACCGTTATCTCCTTCATACACGTCATGTGGCCGCATCTCTTTTTGAAGCAAGGGCTGCATTCTATATCTTCCCTGATAACTTGATGTCCCTTTCCGTATGGGCCGGTTCGCTGCGGGGCCGTCGGTCCAAAGAGGGCAACAACGGATGTGCCCATGGCTGCTGCTATATGCATCGGCCCTGTGTCTGTCGTGATGGCAATTGGGCACGCGGAATACAGATAGGCCAACTCCCTTAAACCGGTTTTGCCAGCCAGGTTAAGAGGCCTTTCTTTCATGTAACTTATTATTCTATCAATAGCAAGGCGATCATGTCCACTCCCTGTGAATACGACCTTGCAGGATAGCTCTTTTTGTATTCTGTCCGCCAGGGCCGCAAAGCGCTGGGGTTCCCAGAGTTTTGTCTTCCACCGGGCCATGGGATTGATCGCCACAAGGCCCTTTCCACTCAGGCCGTTTTCATCAAGGTGTCGATCAATAGGTTGTTTATCAGAGGGCCGGATGGGAATATGCCCTTTCCATGAATCTTTGCTGCAGTTGAGATATTCCACCGCCTTCATATACCGGTCTATGGCATGTTGGTCAATGTTCACGGCAAGCGGCTTTTCCGTCAAGAAAAGGGAACTACCCTCCCTCCCGAACGTAAACCCGATTTTTCTTCGTCCCCTGGAAAGGCCTGTCAGGAGACCACTTTTGAAGAGCCCTTGAAGGTCGATCACGAGGTCGTACGCCTCTGAACGTAGCTCTTTGAGGAACCGCCTTATCTCTTTGAGAGCCGATACTTGCCCCCCCGGCCTGAGGAGCTTTTTCTGCCAGGATTTTCGCTGAGAGACAATGAGGTGATTGAGCGCTTCATGCCCCTCAATGATTTGGCTAGCCTCTTCTTCCACAAGCCAATCAATCCGGGCATCAGGAAAATTCTTTCTGAGAACCTCCAAAAGAGGCAGGGTATGAACCACATCCCCAATCGCGCTCAGTTTTATGATAAGAATGCTTTTCAGATTTTCTGTCATACGGGCAATATCACGTCCTCCCCACTCTCCCTTCCTCCTTCAAAAGAGACTGTGTCACAACACTGTTTTCGGCATGAAGTGTCATTTCGAGCCCTCGGATGCACTTGGAGCCTGCCGAGGGGATAAACGCCGCGAGAAATCTGACACGAGGTTTCATCCTGACTCCCGTCCCAATATCCATTGAACGGCATCCAGGAGATCCTGAGCAATGTGAACAGGCTGCCGGGACTGGATAGGAAGAACATGGGCTATTTCTCCCAAGCCATAGCCGGTTTTGACCAGAATCCCTTTCATGCCGGCACGATGCGCGAGTTCTACATCGGTGTACCGGTCCCCAACAGCATAAGAGTTTACAGGGTCAATGTCAAAGCCCTTACAAGCCTGATCAATGAGACCCGTTTTAGGCTTCCTGCAATCACACTCGCCGGTGTATTTCGGGACAATTCCGCTGGGATGATGCGGGCAGAAGAAGATGCCATCGATGAAAGCCGCTTCTTCCCTCAGGATATTTTGCAGCAACGCGTGCACCTCGTCAACCAGGTCAATAGGGTGATAGCCGCGGGCCACCCCCGATTGGTTGGAGACAATGATAACGAGAAAATCATTTTGATTTAAAAGCCTTACGGCCTCAGGCACACCGGGAAGGATGACAAACCGGCTCAGATGGTTAATGTACCCCATCTGTTCGTTGATGGTGCCGTCTCGATCAATAAAAACAGCAGGTTTTTTCATATTGCGTCCTCAGTGGTTAAATGCTCGTCTTTCTTCACAGCATCAGCACGAGAAGAACACGGGAATTCAGGAACTTACGGATTGACCCATGAATGAATACCTCAATTCCTCAATCCCTGAATTATACTCATAAAAAGCCAATTTCTAGAACCCTCCGGTCAAAGTGCCAACCTGTTCGTTTGACTCTACCGGACTTGGTTTTCTCTTAAGTTTTCCATCTCTTTCCATACATCTTCAGGCTCAATGGCAAACAAGCAGCGGTAACCGATGGAACATTCAGGTTTAAGACAGGGGGAACAATCCATCTCTTCTCTGACAATCTTTGCGTGTTTGCCTCGGGGCCCCGTGGCCACAGGATCGGTGGATCCGAAAATGGCGACGGTTGGCACGTTCAGAGCAGTTGCAACGTGCATGAGCCCCGAATCATTGCACACAAAAAAGTAGCATCTTTTGATGAGGGCCATCGCTTCCCCGAGGTTCGTCATTCCGCAAAGATTCAATGCCTTATGTTTCATGGATCGGCCCAATGCTTCACACAGATCGTTCTCCGCTTCGCTCCCTATGACAAGCACCTTTGTCCCCCATCTCTCAACGGCCCAATCCCCTATGGCCGCGAATCTTTCAATGGGCCAGCGCTTGGCCGGGCCGAAGATGGCGCCAGGGCTCAGGCCCAGAAGGCGGTCATCATGATGAATGCCGTGTGATTCAAGGAGCGACTGGACAGCCTCCACATGCTTATCAGCTACAAAAAGGGAAGGATCTCTGCTCCGCGCTTCCCAGCCCATGGCCCGCAGCATCGAGAGGTAGTACTCCACCTGATGTTGTCTCAGGGTCTCTCTGTCTCTGACCACGGCGTGGGACAAAAGAAACCCCCTGCCATCCGTGTTATAGCCTACCCTGTATCTGATGCCACCCAGATAGGTGAGCATGGCCGCCTCAAAAGCATTCTGGAAGAGCACGGCAAGATCGAAGCGAAGCCTCCGAATCAGAGCAGCTTGCCTGAAGATTTTGACAAGATCTTTTAGATATCCTCCTTCTTTCATAAAGGGAATCACTTGATCGACGGCGGGGTGGTTCTCAAAGAGGGAGACTACCCACGGCCGTGCCAGAACCGTTATGAAGCGATCTGGAAAATGTTCTCTCACAGCCTCGAGAGCTGGCATGGTCATCACCACATCACCCACCCAGTTCGTAGCCCGGATGAGGATGCGATGAATCTTCAATTTATCGATGGGTAAGTGCCCTGAAACCTTCATCATATTCGTCTTATTGAAAATCTTGTTCGCTCACCACCCGCTCCCCTTGGATCCTGCCGAGCGGGACTCACAATGACATTATGCCACAGCCTCTTGCCGCGATGGGCTAGGGGAGGAGGAATAAAAATCCTCCGGCAGGGGACAGTACGGCCGCGTTTTCCATCGCCTGTGGAACCAGAACCAGTGGTCAGGATATTTCCGGACATAAGCCTCGATGATCGCGGTGAAAAGGGCCGTATTCTCCTCTATGTCCCGGGTTCTGTCACCCGTTATGATCAGGTTTACCTCTCTTTCAATAACGATTCGATAGCGACCGTCTTTCTGCCTCAACGAGAAGACCGGGACGACTGGGGTGCCAAACCTTAATGCCATGAGAGCCAAGCCCTTGTTGGTGCAGGCCCGCCTTCCCAGGAAATTCACAAAAGCCCCCTCGTACCAATCCACATTCTGGTCCAGGAGAATGCCCACCATCTTTTTTTCTTTGACGAGCTGAACAAGGCGTCTCATGGCGCGGTGTTTGTATACCACCTCTGTGTCGAACCGTGAACGCAGGTCAAGCATCAGTCGATCAAGAGGCTTGAAATCAAAGGGCCTGGCAACGACCGCTGCATTCCCGAAACGGAGCGCCACGGCACCGGACATCAATTCCCAATTGCCGAAGTGTCCGGTAAGGACAAAAGCCCCTCTTCCTTTCTTGATCGCATCTCGCAGGTTTTCTTCTCCGTCAATGATGACATATTTATCGAGGTTCACAGGGCTAAGCCTCAAGACATGGGGAACTTCAAATACCATCTGGCCGAAGTGCATAAAAACCCTGCGAAGAAGTTTCTTGGCCTCACCCTTTCCCATCAACCCGTCAAAGCTTTGCTGGATATTTTCGAGCACCACGCCGGTTCGTATCATAGGAACCACAGAGACGGCTGTCCCCAAGATCCTTCCCAGAAACTGGCCAACCGGGAAAGGTATGTAGGATATCAACAGAACAATCGTACGGAGCAATCTGTAAATCATAGTGCCTTTGTTTCTATCTTACATGAAGTCGGGAACACAGAGGTCCCGGAAGCATAAAACGTCAAGAGCATGATGTACAAGGATAATTCCAAATTCCAAAGCTCAAAGTCCACATGAATGTCAAAATCCAAAGATGAAATGCCAGAACCCGTAAAGGAAAAACTTAATCACGAAAGCACGAAATTAAGAAAACGCGAAATCAGTTCACGACTCTCGCCATGGGAGCGATAACCTCGCGTTATATAAAATCTTGTAACAATTTTATTTTTTCGAAACTGAATTCTTCCAAAGTACCCTCATCTTCCGTGCTTTCGACTTTTCGTCTTTTCGTCATTGCTTGGCTTTGAGCGCTGTCATTCATTTGGCATTTAAGCGCGCAGCGCTTTTCCGGCCTTTTCTTTGATTATTCCGAAAAATTCCTCCTCCCTATCCAGAAGGCTGAACTTTATCCTCAGATAGCCCAGATCTGGGTATTCCCCAGCGAGATTTTCCAGTCGTACCCAGTCCTTTTCAGTGGTCAGGAGGCAATCGGCTTTCAGTCGCTCCTTTTCGGCGACCAAGCCTTGGATCTCCGACTGCGTGAACGGGTGGTGATCTCTGAAACCCCTGAACATCACCAAATCAGTTCCGAGATTGATCAGGGTATCCTTGAACAGATCAGGTCGCGCGATCCCCGCAAAGGCTATGGCCCGTTTTCCCTTTAAGAATCCGGTATCGTAACCCGTATCCTCATTCGGAAAAACAACGCTTTCAGGAACGTGCTCGCTCCCAAAGACGGGTTTGCCCGGGAACCGCTGTTTGAGGAAGCGGATCGAATCGTGGACGCCTTCAGAGGCACGCTGTCCGGATCGGGTGATGACAAAGGCATCCGCCCTCTTGAGATGGCTTGGAGGCTCCCTCAAGGGGCCCCATGGCAAGAGGTGACCGTTTCCGAACGGGCTTCTAGCATCCATTAGAACCAGATCAAGGTCTCTTTTAAGGGGCAGGTGCTGGAAGCCATCGTCAAGGATGTAAAAGTTGGTTCGGTATTTCTTATGAGCCAACAAGCCGGCTTGGTAGCGGCTCTTGGATATGAATATGGGCACCCCCCGGAGTCTTTGTGCAAGGAGAAAAGGCTCGTCCCCCGCTTCAGCCGGAGTGGGGTTTATGCCATGTCCGTCAGTGACCTCAAGAACTTGTTTCATAGGGTGGCCGCCATAACCCCTGGAGAGAATAGCCACGCCATATCCCTCGCCCAAGGCCCATTCAGCCAACATGCAGGCTGCCGGCGTCTTTCCGGTTCCCCCGGCTGTCAGATTGCCGACGCTGACAACAAAACCAGGGAGGGATTTCCGCCTGACTCCGCCATACGCCCTCACCCTGATCCTGATTCCCACACCGTAGAGAAAAGAGAAAAGGGCCAGGAGCGGGGTCATAGGCGTAAATACGCTTTTTTCGTGCAACTGCGACCAGTCAAGAATTGTCATTAGTCATTCGCCGTTTGTCATTGTGATCTGGGTTAACCATCCACGCATCCGCACTCATGCTACACTATTTTTCTGCGCCCTCTTAGATCCATCCAACCACACGCCGTTTTGTAACCTCCCCTGCTCTCGTTCTTGTCCAAAAACGAATCGGTGCTTCATGCTCTATTTTTGCATGGGCTCTTCCCTTTCGTAAAGGGAAGCCGGGACGGATTTGTCCTCTCCCTTTTGCCTCGCGTCTCCGTATCCTTTGTTCCCCGCTTTCTCACTATTCCACTGTTCCAGTATTCCACCCTAGGGGGTATCCAACGGGCTTTTCACCGCCCTGGCAACCCTGTTGAGCACATGGGTGTAAATCATCGTGGTGTTCACATCCTTGTGCCCCAGCAACTCCTGGACCGTCCGGATCTCATACCCATCCTCGAGCAGATGGGTAGCGAAGCTGTGCCTGAAAGTGCGGCAGGTCACATGCTTATGGATACCCGCAAGCCGAACCACTTTCTTGACGGCTTTTTGAAGCGCATTTTCGTGCACGTGATGGCGTCTCCTCTCACCGCTCCTTGGGTCTTGGGAAAGGCTCTTTGCCGGGAAGACATACTGCCAGGCCCACTGCCGGGCAGCATTTGGATACTTTTTGGCCAAAACCTGGGGCATGTAGACGCGACCCCCACCATCCTCCAGGTCCTTTTGATGGATTTTTCTGCACCTCTCCAGATTTTCCCTGAGTGCAGGTTTCACGGATTCAGGGAGCATCGTGATCCGATCCTTCATACCCTTTGTATCGCGAACAAGGATCTGATTCCTTTGAAAATCGATATCCTTGACCCTCAGTCTCATACATTCCATAAGACGAAGCCCGCTGCCGTAGAGGAGCTTTCCCATCAATTGATACACACCGGGCAGGGATTGGATGACAGCCATGGCCTCCTCTCGCGTCATGACTGTGGGTAATCGCTTCGGTTTCTTTGCCCGAACAGCATCGACGTTGCCCTCCAGATCCTTGTTCAATACGTCCCTGTAGAGGAAAAGGATGGCGTTAAAGGCCTGGTTTTGCGTGGATGAGGAAACTTTGCGCTTTACGGCGAGATAGGTGAGAAAGGCTTCAACCTCGGATTTCCCCATGCTCAGGAGGTGCTTTTTCTTGTGGAACAAGATGAAACGCTTGATCCAGGCAACGTAGGCCCGCTCTGTTCTAATGGAGTAATGCTTTAGCCGGATTTTCTCCCGCACCTGGTTCAGCAGTTTTGGTGGGCTTTTTGCCATTTTTCGATTGATTTTTAATAAGTTATATTTTATTATTTTAGATAAAATTAAGTTAAAGGTCAGAAAATTCCGTTCGACATAGATCGCATTTACTCTTTCCGCTGTTGATCAAAATCATTCAGCCGAAGTGATACAACAACAATAGAGCAAAATTCTGTAAAAAGCAATATATATGGTCTTTCACAGAGATTTTTCTGTATAGTAATTGTTGATGGCTCAAATTGGCATTGACATTACCCCGCATAAGTAATAGTATTACCAGTAATACCAAGTACTGGAGGTTGAATGATGAGAGTCACTATAAAAGGCCAAGTCACAATCCCTCAGCACATTCGCGAAAAATTGGGTATAACGCCGTCCACAGAAATTGATTTTGTTGAGAAGGGGGGCCGTGTATATTTAGTGAAAAAAAAGGGGGGTAAAATCGCAACGCGTAAATTCAAAAAATTACGTGGCATTGCAACCGTCAAAATGACAACAGATGAGATTATGGCTTTAACGAGGGCAGAGTGATGAAGGGCCTTCTCGTCGACTCTAATGTCATTCTCGACATTTTCCTTGATGATCCCAATTGGGCAGATTGGTCGGAATCAGCATTGGCAGAATATAGCGTTGATACCGATCTCTACATTAACTCAATTGTGTATACTGAAGTCTCAATTGGTTTTGAAAAGATAGAGGATTTGGAGTCAGCTCTGAACAAAAGCGGTCTCCAGATGCTGGAAATTCCCAAAGAGGCTCTGTTTTTGGCTGGAAAAGCTTTTCTAAAGCACAGGAGGGGTAGAGGAATAAAGGGGTCCCCCTCACCTGATTTCTATATTGGAGCACAAGCGGCCATACTTGATATGGAGTTAATCACACGAGACGTATCCAGATATCGTACCTATTTTCCGTCAGTCAGATTGATCAGCCCGTAGCTACTATAGGAGCGCTACATCGAACAAACCCCTGAACGCAGACTGGGTTTCGCTGCCGCTCCCCCCTGATGGTTAAGGGCAGCGTTCGCGCTGCTGCGCGGCACGAACAGGCGGCATTACTAAGAGCTAAAAAGGATGAAAGAAATGGGCAAACTGATCAGGGCGAAAATGAAGTATCCCATTATTGCAGTCATCTTGGTGATCGCGCTCTTCTTCACTTTTAAGAAAATAGTCGGGAAAGGGAAAATGTCAGAATTTGGGAAATATCAAGGTTATTCCGAAGCAATTTATGATGGCAACAAGCGCATTTCCGATTATCTGACGCTGTCAGATGGAACGAGGTTGGCATACGACCTCATTCTCCCGACCAAAAAAGGTGTTCCGGCCAGCGAGCCTTTACCCGTTCTCTTCAAATACACACCCTACCTGCGCACCTTTACCATCTTCGACAAAGACGGAAAAAACCTTATTACCTTTTTTATAGACTTGAAGTGGTATGAAAAGGCCGCGCTCCGCATCCGCTATTGGCTTTCCGACAAGGGGCACTTGATGGATCCCCTCATGAGAACCAAGTGGTTGCGAAACATGGTCAGGCATGGCTATGCCGTCATCGTCGTAGAGCGGCCCGGAACAGGCGCTTCCTTCGGCATTGCTAAGCAAAGCATGGAGGCAATAGCCAGGGAGGAGAACGAAATCCTGGATTGGATCGCATCCCAGGCCTGGTGCAACGGAAACATCGGCATGTACGGGGAATCCCAGCAAGCTTGGTGTCAATTTACCGCTGCCAGCACGGGCAACCCGCACCTGAAAGCGATCTTTCCCGCATCAAGCCAGTTGGATTTGTACGAAGCCTTGGAGTATCGGGGTGGCGTATACAACAAAGCCTTCAACTCTTTTTTCGCTAGGGTGGTCCCATATCTCGAGAAACTTGCTACACCCGTCGACAGCGATAAGGATGGCGCATTGCTGGCCCAGGCCCGTCAGGGACGCAGCGGTTCGGCTGACGGGGAAACAATGGCCACACAGGCCGCGAAATACCCGTTCCGCGACAGTATCTTGCCGAACGGAATGCGTCTTTGGAAGTTAATATCGCTTTACCCGTTCATAGAACGCGTCAACCGGTCAGGCATACCCGTCTATATGACGACCGGCTGGTATGACATCTTCTTGGGTGACGTGTTTTTGTGGTACCACAATCTCACCGTGCCCAAGCGGTTGACTGTTCGCCCGCTGGATCACAGCGGCATGGACGCAAGTCAATTCGACCTGGACTACAAGGCTGAAGCACAGCGCTGGTTCGACTACTGGCTAAAGGGCATTGACAATGGCATTATGGATGAACCGCCGATTCACTATTACGTTATAGGGGCACCTGAAAAAGAAGCCTGGCAGAATTCCAACCAATGGCCGCTGGCAAAGCAGAAAATGAAGCCATTCTATTTCAGCAAAGGAAAGACAAGGAGCGTCGCCTCGGTCAATGACGGCTTCCTGAGCACAGAATCTCCACCGGCGCCCGATGCCTTTGATGTTTACACTGTGGATTATACAACAACGAGCGGCAAGAAGTCGCGTTGGGTTGCTGTCGACGAGGTACATGATTATCCCGATATGCACGCCAATGACGAAAAGGCATTGACCTATACCACTTCTCCCCTGGAGACTGACGTGGAGGTCACGGGGCATCCAGTGGCGCACATTTGGCTCACGACCGATGCTCCGGACCTGGATGTATTCGTGTATCTGGAAGAAGTGGATCGCGATGGCAAGTCCACCTACGTCACCGAAGGGACGCTCCGGTCTTCTCATCGCAAGCTATGCCAGGCGCCTTTCGATAATCTGGGGCTACCCTATCACTCTCATTATCAGAGTGACTTGGCGCCAATCCCGGCCGGGGAACCGGTTGAGTTGGCCTTCAGCCTGCTGCCAACCTCGTACCGGTTTGATAAGGGAAGCAGGATACGCATTTCGCTTGTTTGCGCGGATGCCGACAACTTCGATACGCCAGTCATCGATCCGGCGCCAAGGCTCCAATTGCTGAGAAGCATGAATCACCCATCATTCATCCAACTCCCAGTTGCCCAATAACGACGAAGTTAAACTTGGGGTTGGCGAAAAAAGATGAGAAAAAAGGAATTCGCCGCCCAACCAAATCACCCCAGCGGACGTCCCGTAGCCGCCGCTGATCTCTGACGTTGGGCGGCCGCTTGTCCAAGGGATCGAATATGAGGAGGAAGAGAATGCCAATATCCATCAAATGGTTCCCACCTTCTTGGATTCAAATAAGCGCTCAGAACAAGCTCATATTTATTGATCCGGCCTACTTAAAGACCTACTTCAAAGATTACCCAAAGAGAATCGAGTTTTCCTCGTGGCCTGACCCAATTGATGGACTGCCTGGTGAGCTGGAGAAGGCTGATTTGATTCTGGTGACACACCACCATAAAGACCATTGTAAACGCGTTACAGTAGAGAGGCTCAGGCGCCCAGACACGTTGGTTATAGCTCCCAAGCGCTGCACTAAAGAATTGAGCAAGGACATCAAAACGATTAAGCCAGGAGAGAGGTTAAGTCTTGATAACATGGTCATAGAGGCGGTGCAAGCCTACAACACCGAACAAGGGAGTTCTACCAGAAAGCAGCATCGCAAAGGAGAAGGAATTGGCTATTTGATTGTGATAGACGGCAAGACGATCTATCACGCGGGGGACACCGATTTCATACCAGAGATGCGAGAACTCGGGGGCGTAGATGTAGCATTGCTTCCTATCGGCGGGACATTTACGATGGATATTGGGGAGGCAGCGGAGGCAGCCATCGCGATTAACCCTAAGGTTTTGATTCCTATGCACAGATTCGAGGTCGATCCTCTAAAGCTCGCAGACGAAATAGAAACAAGATCGGATATCAAGCTGATACCATTGGATATCGGCGAAACCTACTGCCTGGAGGACCTAAAAGGGGGACCACCTTAGGAGATGGAGGAGATGGGGTCAGGCCACGCTAACTATATAAAACTATTGAAGAAAAAGCAGAAAAGCGCCCTTATTTAGGCTGTATATTGAGCTTTTTTGGGGCAAAAAGAGCATTATT
Organism: Desulfobacteraceae bacterium; assembly: GCA_050050615.1. GTDB lineage: Bacteria > Desulfobacterota > DSM-4660 > Desulfatiglandales > HGW-15 > JASFTV01. Next base: position 11,544 of record JASFTV010000002.1, on the reverse strand, counting down.
CAAATTAATCGATAAGAGCAGTTTTTCCTTATGAAGGCCATTCTGGGGTTAGAAAGGGCGATATAGGGCCTGAAAACGCCTATTTTAGAGAATTCCAAGTTTATCGGTTGTATACAATCTGTGCTGCTTAAGAAAGATATTGAATCGGAATCATTGCCAATCTGAATGATGTTTTGATCGATTGTGTAAATTGGATGGTTTGGGGTTTCTAACAATTCGCTCAAGTTGGGCGTTTGCATCCGCTGCGCTTCTGCAAACGCCACTTAGCTCATACGTTATGCTTAGATCTTATCATTTTACTGGGGAAGAAAATGAAAACCAGACAAAAATTGAGAAAGGGAATGATTCTATCCTCATTTTTTCTATTTCCTGCAATTTTCTATTATCTGTCGCCTGTTGTCATCATTCAATCCACCATAAATGGTATTATAAATGGTAGCTTTATTATGTTCTTGCTTATGTTTATTAGTGCTTTTGTTCTTGGCAGGGCATACTGTGGATGGGTTTGTCCTGGTGCAGGGTGTCAGGAGGCAATCTTTTTGGCAAGAAATACAAAAGTAACAAAGGGCGATTATATTAAATGGATAATTTGGGTCCCGTGGATCAGTGCTATCGTGCTATTAGCAATCAGACGTGGTGGTTATGAGAAAATAGATTTTCTTTACCAGACTAGATACGGCTTTTCAATAGGAGATGTAAGCGCTCTCATAGCTTATCTTTGCGTTCTTATCTTCCTAATAGTAATACCCTCTTTTGTTTTTGGGAATAGGTCATTCTGCCATCATTTATGTTGGATGGCTCCATTTATGATATTAGGGAGAAAAATAAGGAATAGTTTAAAGTGGGCTTCACTACACCTAAAAGCGGATTCCGAGAAATGCAACCATTGTCATACATGTACCCAAAACTGCCCAATGAGCCTTCCTGTTGAAAGGATGGTAAAGACCAACAAAATGGAAAATACTGAATGCATTCTCTGTGGTACTTGCATTGATGGTTGTGAGTTCAACGTTATAAGATTCTCCTTCTATGATGCCGCATAACAACGGCATTAAGGGCGACGGCAGAAAACCGCCGCACCTTATGCCGACCGTTATGTGAGGTAAATCTTCAAGGCAATATATCTTAAAGGCATCCCATGACTGATATGTCTTATCCTAAGGCAATTGAAAAATATAGCAATCATGTCCGCATGATTTCGGAAGCCTGGAATGCAAGAAACCTCGAAAAACTTCTATCATACCTCACAGAAGATATATTCTGGGATGATCCTGCAATGGAAGAACCTGCATGTGGTCATGATGCCGTGAAAAAATTTGCCCTTTCCCTATGGCGAGCGATTCCTGACTTTCAATATATTCCCACAGGTGAACCATTCATATCCACAGACCCGACAAAGATTATCCAGCCCTGGAAAATTTCAGGTACGATGCTTGGCCCTCTCGATCCGCCAGGATTTGCCCCTACAGGGAGAAGGTTTGAAATCAACGGGTTTGACCTTATGGAATTTCGTGAGGGAAAACTATGCCGTTGTATTACTCGTTTTGATGGAATGCATTTGGCTCAGCAGCTCGGTTTTCTCCCCCCTAAGCCCGTCTCGGGTACTTTAAAAGGTCGAATCGGAGTTTCAGTACAGCGATTTGTTGCATGGTTTGTTAGAAGGTCTTCTCGATAGTTCGAAAAAGCCTTTACTCATAAGGTTTTATTCGAATAGATTTGAATATCAATAGATTAGCTTCGTCCGACGCGGCCCAAACGCCGGCCAAACCAACATGCATAGGAGGATAGAGTCATGCAATACGATCAATCTTATCTTTCGCAGAAAGAATCTCGAAAAGTTAAAGACGAGGAAAAGGCTAATTGTAACTCTATCAATTTCCTTAAAGCTGAAAATGGAAAAAAGCCAAATTTTGCTAGATCAATTGGGAAATTGTCCTTTGTGCTTTTGGGAATAATTTTAGTATTGCAAATATCTTGCGGGCGAAAAGCCTATCCAGAAAACCAGGAGACAGAGGTCAGCTTCCAAGAAAGTTTATTAGCCACATTACCGGAAAATATTTCAGGGGTTCAACTTGATTTTCACGTATTCAGTCCAGATGGCAAAACTGTAGCTTATGTCGGAAAGGAAGGGGAGAAAGAATTTGTCGTATGGGGTGATAAAAAGGGCAAGAAATTTGATAAGGTATCTTTTCCAGTCTTTAGCCCGACTGGAAAAACAGTGGCTTATTCCGCCAAACAGGGGGAAAAGGAATTTGTCATCGTCGGAGATAACACTGGTGAACAATTTGATGAAGTTTATTCCTTTTTATTCAGTCCTGATGGTAGTCATTTCACTTATACGGCAAGACAAGGCAAAAAATGGTGTGTTGTGGTAGACAATGAGAAAGGCGAGATGTTTGATTATGTATGGCCTCCGGTATTCAGTCCCATTGGGAGTACGGTAGCATATTTTGGTAAAGAAGGCGAGAAATGCTTCGTAGTGGTGGGAGATAAAAAGGGGAAGCCATTCGACAATGTAAGGTCATGGTCACCAGTGTTTAGCCCCGATGGCAAAAAGGTCGCCTATCGTATCACCAAAAACAAAAAAATGTCTGTCGTAGTGGGTAATCATCAGGGGAAAAAGTATGACTATATATGGGCCCCGGTTTTTAGCCCCGATGGCGAACATGTTGCCTATATTGCCCGTCGAGGGGATAACCAGTTTGTTGTTATCGACGGCAAGGAAGGCGAAGCATTCGATGATGTTTGGCCGCTGGTGTTTAGTCCGGACGGGAAAACTCTAGCCTATGGCGCTGAAAAGGATGATAAGGAATTTGTTGTGGTAGGAAATAAAGAGGGCGAAGCATTTGATGATATATGGTCCGTTGTTTTCAGTCCAAATGGGAAAACCGTGGCTTATTGTGCCGAGCAAAATGATAAGGTTTTCATTGTCGTAGGCGATAAGAAAGGTGAATTGTTTGATGGGGTTTGGGCCCCGGTTTTTAGCTCCAATGGCGAACATGTTGCCTATATTGCCCGTCAAGGGGACAAGAGGTTTGTCGTTGTTGACGGCCACAAGGGCGAGGCATTCGACGAGATTGCTCTATCGAATATCAACTTAGGCCGACTTAAACTCACGGTTAAGCGAAAAAATCCTACCCTGGTTTTCAGTCCCGATGGTGAGAAAGTTGCCTATGTTGGATATAAAGACGACAAAGCCTATGTGGTCGTGGATGATCAAATCAGCCCACCATATGATTTTGTAGGTGGTATCGCAGTTTGTTTAGGCGGAAGGCTGGCTGTCAGGCTAACGGACCGTTTAAAGCTGATTAGCGGACTTTCTGTTAAATTGGGTCCATCTCAAACTACCTATGTAACCAATGACCCCATAATCACTCTTAATAACGATGGTACAAAATTAGCATTTGGGGTAAGAGTCGGAAGAAAGCTGCGGTGGAGGGTTATGGAATTGGAATAAGGTAAGTTTTAGAAACTCTGAAGGTTTGGGTCAAAGGGTGCTCAGTTTTACAAACATTTGGGCACTCTTAACTTTCTTTATTTAGAGCATTTTTTGAAGCCAATCCATGGAATTCACCAGAGAAGCAATAACAACTGATGACGGCGCAACGCTGGTTGTTTGGGATAACTGCACGTCAGGGACGCCAATCGTCTTTGTTCATGGTTTCCCTGAAACACACATATGCTGGCACCCCGTGATTGCCGCATTTGATTCTGATGAAATCCAGCCCTACAGGCTAATTGTGTATGATTTGCGTGGATTTGGTGAGAGTTCAAGGGCTGGAGAGGCCTCCCTAAATCGGTTCTATTACGATCATGACACGATCATCTCGAAACTCCAGCTGCAGCGATACCATCTGGTAGGTCATGATTGGGGAGGTGCAATCGCGCTGCATGTATCCCGGTTTAGGCCTGAGACATTGATATCTCTGGCAATAATGAATACGAATTACTGGAAGACCGATGTGCTTGGGATGTGGCACATGATTTTCTTCAATATTCCATTTGTGCCCACAGTTGTCTTCCGCCTGATCCCTGACAGATTTTTCAAGTTTGGTATGTTGGGGGCGTTTGTGAATAAAATGAGTCTCGCCCCAGAGGCCAGAGATTTATATCTTCAGATGTTTCGGGATCAGGAGACAACGCGCTATTGGACCAAGCTTTATCGCAATATGGGACGGTCACTCATCAGTCAGAAAACCCGAGTTCTAAGAGGGGTGAGTTCCTCCAGGGAAATCAAACTCCCCATTCGTTCAGACCATGCATATCGGAATGACATCTGTCTCATCTGGGGGGAGAATGATCGCTTTAATCCCCCATGGATTTGCAGGGATTTGGAAAAACAGCTAGAAAAGAGAGGGGCAACGGTATCCGTTAATCTAATTGCTGATTCTGGCCATTTTGTTCAAGAGGAACAGCCAGAGCAAGTGGCGACTTGTCTGCTCAAACATTGGACGAAATATTCTTCGGGGAATGGATCGGCATAACCACTCGCTGGAGTGGACCCCGCGTGAGGAGCGAAAATCAAGTGGGGTAACTCTGCGGGGCCGATCAGCTCGAAACTGTTGAAGATCTGAATTTAACTCGGGAGGTTAGAGCATGCCGTACAATAAACAAATTGAAACTAGAATAAAGAAAATGATATCGAGCTGGAAAAATACCGATCACAAGAGTATGTTCGGGGGCGTGTGCCACCTTTTGAATGGAAATATGTTCTGCGGTGTCTACAAAGACTTCCTCATCCTTCGACTTGGCGAGGAAAACGGCAATAAGGCTCTAGCATTGCCACATGTGAGGCCATTTGACATCACCGGGAAACCAATGAAAGGATGGGTCATGGTGGAGCAGGATGGATTCCGGGCAGATCATGACTTAGCGAGTTGGCTGAATCAGGCCAGGGAATTCGCAAGTTCTCTACCACCGAAGTGAATCCGGTCTAACCACTCGCTGCAGTCGGAAGGCGCAAACAGTTTTTTCGTTTTTCAGTACTGATCGCGAAAGCGCGATTATTAGCCACGCACGTGCCCCGCCGCTGAGCTCGGCCGCTAGCCAGATGAATTCCTTCAGTTTACAATCTCCTAGAAAATATCTTGATGGCTATACGCCATTGGCCTATAGCCATGCGCTTCCTTCATAGAAACGCCCATTTTTACCAGAGAGGTTCGAAATCTGCCAAAACCGCGGCAGAGAGCCCCGTCCGGAAGGGCGGGGGTGAATGGCGCGTGGTTTTTGCAGAATCAGATATCAAGGTTGCGCCATTAGGGATAGGTGAAGTTTATCATCTAAGATGAAACGTACCAACAACACTCTGCAGCGGGATCCGCCATCGCTGAAGCTATGGCGAGACAGGCCCGCTTTCGCCGGGGCTACAGCGGGCTTTGGTGTGCGGCTGAACGTTGGCGTTTTGTAGCCTTCGAAAAACACCTTGCATTTCCTACTCACAACGACTACAAGGTAATACAAGAAAATAAATTGGAGGCCGCGTAGGAGCAAGGCTATTTGCATAAGGATCCCTGACGAGATAGCCTCAAAACTCTTTGATATCGCTAAAGAAACAGAGAGCCCCAAGTCTCACCGTGTTCAAAGGGCTTTGGAACCATATCTGTCCGAATCACCTGACTTGGATGTGGCACTGCATAAGTTGCAGGATACATCAGGTCCTATTCTCACGACGGCTGATACGATGAAAGAGCTTGAGCTATGAGCAAAGAACAAGGAAATGGGCGCCAAGGATCGGCGGAGGTGGTTAAGAAAACACAGGGATGTTTAACCACTCGCTGCGGTCCGAAGCGCAAACAACTTCGCTGGTTGCCCACAGCTGCGTTCGATCGTTAGCTGCTTTCGTTAACAACACAGAAAAGGAGGAATACGATGAGCTCTCACGGCGAAAAAGAGGTACTGGTGGTTGTATCCAAACTCAAGAAGTATATCCGTTCGGTGTCCGGAATGAATACGGCGGGCAATGTTGCACCGGCGTTATCGGACACCATTCGCAATTTGTGCGATCAAGCAATCGAGAAAGCAAAAGCTGATGGCCGCAAGACCGTAATGGATAGAGACTTTATGTAGGCCATCATATCCGAAACAGATAGGGCGTATTCTTCGGCATTTCGCCTATTTTCAATCAATTGGCCAGCAGCAATAAAATCGAGGTCCACCCTCGAAAAGGGACATTTTTGCCTGGTTAGGGCATGTAACCTACATGCCGTCTCCCCTTGAACCGTAGAATAAGCATTTTTTATTCATAATTTTCTCTGCCATCCGATGCAGCCGATCGTTCGACAGGCTCGGGGCGGCTGATCTTTTCTTTGGCGGTGCCGGGTGATAGGGATAGTGGATCATGCTAAGCGAAATCCATCGACACTCCGGGGGTCTTCATGGTTAATCAAATCTTGCTTTACCTGGGTGCTGCCCTTTGCCTCTTCTGGGGAGTGGCTCACCTATTCCCAACGAGATCTGTCGTTAGAGATTTCGGAGACATTTCTCTCGATAATCGAAGAATCATCACTATGGAATGGATCATCGAAGGTATCTCCCTCGTCTTCGTAGGAGCTATCATTGCTTCCGTAACATACATAGACCATACCACTATGATTTCGAAAGCCATCTATTGGACTTGCTTCATAATGCTCAACACACTGTCAGGGATCTCTCTGTTGACAGGATTCAAAATCAGCTTTTTGCCGTTTAAGCTTTGCCCGGTGATCTTCACGACCTCTTCTATTTTGGTGCTGCTAGGAATGTATGTTTAGTTCTCGCCATCATAGATAACGTCCGCGCAGGGAGTTGCCCCGCTAACCGGTGGGGGGGGCTGACAGGGAGAAATGCTAAGGGGCTTCACTATAAAGGCTTTAGGGTTTCGAAAACCCCGCCGCTTGGACTTCATCCCGACACGTTCAACGCATGAAGAGAAAAGGACCATCACAGGCGTTCTTCTGCCTTCGCTCGAGCCCTTTTGGGTCGTTTGCCGTGATTTGGTCAGTTCATGAAAAACAGCCTAAGGTTCTTAGAGTCCTCCTTTCGAGACCGAAAATCACGGCTGAGCAGAGGATCGAAGCCTCGTTCGCCGATTCCACGGCTTTGTCTTGTGTTGAAATCAGTGAGGTCGCAGGCCAGATCGGGGCATTCCTGCAAGGCACCGCCATTCGCTTCGCTCTCGATGTTGTCCGTCTGGATCTATGCTCGGACTTCCAGCAGAAGGTGCTGCGTGCCGAGCACGGCATCCCCCGCGGGTACGTGAGCACATACCAGCGAATCGCGAGGTATTTGCACAAGCCATTGGCTGCTCGGGCTGTTGGCACCGCACTGGCCAGGAACCCGTTTCCAATCATCATCCCATGTCACAGAGCCATACGCACCGATCGAACCCTCGGCGGATATCAGGGCGGGCTCAAAATGAAGCGAGCCCTGCTCGAGATGGAAGGTGTTCGTTTCGATGATAAAGGGCGGATAACAGCAGAGAACCTTTTCTACAAAAACCGCCGCAGAGGGCCCCGTCCGGAAGGGTGGGGGTGGGCCGCCGATGGCCGCTTTCCGGAAAATGCGCGGCATGTTCCGGTTGTGAAGATGCACGGCCCTGTGGGCGGGGAGATTCACTCAAGAAAGGATTTCAGGTATCTTGAGGAGGGAAACTAATCCGACCTGGGACCATTTCAAATTACTGCTGTTTGTCTTATTCCTGGCAGAACTCGTCCTATTCTTTGCGGGCGTAATATTTGGCAGGCTATTGGGTTATGATTTAGCGTTAGCGGCTAGCTTCTGGCTAGGCGTCATTGTAGCTGCATGTTTTACGCTCATCGTCTTGTCAAACGTGCTCGTCATAGTCACCCACAAGCTTTTTTGCATCATCAAAAAAAAGAGTGGGTGATCGTGTACGCATGTATCTATTCCAGGAACAGAGGAGGAAGAGTAAACCGTGAATGCTAAGCATGAAACAAAGCAAAACAGTCTTTCCGGTCATTTTCCAAAGCCCAAGATCATTGGGGTTGGCGGTAGCCCAAGGAAAAATGGGAATTCAGATGTGCTCCTAAAGCAGGCCTTAGACAGGGCCAGAGAGAGCAACGTTTTGACCGAAAAGATTCACCTTAGAGACTATCAATTTCAACCCTGCATAGGATGTGAAAAATGCAGGAAAGACAAAATCTGTTCGGGCCTGAATGACGGGATGAGTCTATTGTATCCTAAAATAATGGAATCTCAAGGTCTCGTTCTCGTATGTCCGACTCACAACTACAATGTCACAGCATGGATGAAAGCATTTATTGACCGTCTGTATTGCTTTTATGTTTTTGATGACAACCGCCCTAGAGGATGGTCGAGCCGTTTGGCAGGGCAGGGGCGAAAAGCGGCCATCATAGCGGTTTGTGAGCAGGTAAACAAAAAAGATATGGGGTTTACGCTCGAGGCTATGCGCCTTCCAATCAAAGCGTTGGGGTATGAGATAATAGGAGAGCTGGCTGTTTTAGGCGTCTTTGACAGAGGGAAAGTTAAGGAGAAAAAGAAAACATTGGTTAGGGCCTCGAAACTGGGGGCGGATCTGGCAAAATCCATTTTGATGTAGCGGCTGTACCTGGAAAGGGTATCAGGCCCAGTAGAGCGTTTCCTAAGTACTGTGGCAATACTGCCATTTCGACCCCCGTGCAAACGGGGGGAGAAATCTTACAATGCCAATGGGTTACCAAGATTTCTCCCGGAGTTTACCCCTTCGGCAGGCTCCCTTCGATGAACTCAGGGCGATAGGCAGGGCAGGCTCTGAGGCACTCGAAGGGGTCGAAATGACATGTTAATAAGGAAACGCTCTACTACATGGGCTGTTACGCAAATGCCGGCTCCCGGGCACCGACTTTTTCGTTTTTGAAAAGAGATTTCCGCGGACTACCCATTTGCCATCAAACGGGGTTATGCAAAATTCTAACCGGACACAGCTGATGAGATATCCTCTTTCGAAATCGGTTTCAATCACAATCGATTAAGGCTTTGATGACTACGCTAAGCAGTGGGGAATTGCTATCATGAATATTTTCAGGGATAAAACAGCTATTGTGACGGGTGGTGCTTCAGGAATCGGACGAGCCATTTGCCTTGAGCTCGGTAAAAGAGGCGCAATCGTGCATGTGACAGACATCGAAACCGAACGCGCGAGGCAGGTTGCAGATGAGATCGCTGCAACTGGCGGACTTGCAATCGCCAGTAACCTTGATGTAACCCGAGCAGAGAGTGTAAAAAAGCTCATTGAAGAGACGGCAGAGGAAAACGGCCGCCTCGATTACATGTTCAACAACGCAGGTATCGCAATCGTTGGCGAGGTACGTGACATGAATCTCGAGCACTGGCGTCGCATTGTCGATGTCAACCTCTGGGGCGTTATTTATGGAACGAAGGCCGCTTATTCGGTGATGGTCAGGCAGGGTTTCGGGCATATTGTGAACGTTTCTTCCCTGGCGGGCCTTGCTCCCTTCCCGTCTGTAAGTTCCTACGTTGCCACAAAATATGCTGTTGTCGGACTTTCTACCGCAATGCGTGCGGAAGGTGAGGCACTGGGTGTCAAGATAAGCGTCGTGTGCCCGGGATTCATCCAAACCGGCATTCATTATGCGGGGACGCTGCTCGGCGCAGACAGAGAGAAGTTGTTGCAGTCAATTCGAGTGAAGATCATGGATTCACAAAAAGCGGCGCGGATTATCCTTGAAGGGGTTTCCCGCAATCGGGCTATCGTCGTGGTTACCCCCCATGCGCATGTGCTGTGGAGGTTGTACAAATATTTTCCCGGCATTTTTGCTATTCTAGCCCGAAAGGGCATGAAGGATTTTAGAGCAATCCGCAGCGAAAGTATTTGAGGGGATAACTCAGAGAGAGAAGTATACTGTTTAGGAATGCCACACGGCAAATCGCTATGATAATTTGTTTGATGGTGAGAAGGTCGGAGATTACATATTCCTGTGCACAAAGAGAACTGAGCTATGAAAGGATTGTCTCTGATCCTTGGCGTTGCTATGCCCCGGCATGTGTGTCCCGGATCATTGTCAAACCGGGCTTGGTTTGACATGCGGGCGCGTCGATAGGGCCAGCAGGTAAGGTCATATATGAAGAAACAACATAGAGCGCCATGGGACTGCGTCTATGCCAAGGAGGAGGAAAACGCGTGCAGGCCAGGCAGAAAACCTGAATCGGACCAGGGCTATTTCGAAATTCTTTGCCTGTGCATTTTACAAGCCGGGCTGAACTGGGGAGTCATAAGACGCAATTGGCGAAAGTATCACAAAGGCTTCTGCGGATTTAACATTGCTCGGCTGTCCAGAGCAGAAGCCAGCCTTTTACTTGAAGAACCGAATGTGCTAAGAAACAAAAGCAAGGTTGAAGCTATCATACAGAACGCGCGGGAGTTCAAAAGCATAAAGAAGGAGTATGGCTCTTTCGCCGGTTTCCTAAAGTCATTGGGAGATATGACGGAAGAGGGTTTGATTGAGTTGCTGACAAAACGGTTTAGACACGTGGGGAATTACACGGCAGCGTATTACCTGCATGCTGTCGGATATCGGAAATGAGCTTGCCCCATGGGTCTCCAACAAGCATTTGCCGGGGGCGAACGTCCAGCATGCTCTGAAAGGCTGGACTCAACGGTTCGGGCCGGCTGTGATGGTGGGAACGCGGGCTTCTGGTGCAGTGGACTGTTCAGTAAGCATTCCCATACGATGCGAAAAAGCATGACGGAGGAAAGGACTTTCAGTGAAGACTAAAATCCGCCTGGGTGTCTTGTTTGGGGGGAAGTCGGCTGAGCACGAGGTGTCTCTCCAATCAGCGAAAAACGTGATCGAAGCGGTTGATCGCGAAAAGTACGATGTCGTCTTGATCGGGATAGACAAGGAGGGAAGATGGCACCTTGCTGAGGCTTCAGAGTTCTTAAAGAATTCGGATAATCCGGAGTTGATAAAGTTAGTTCAGAGCGATGACTATCTCGCCATAATTCCCGGAGATGATAAGCAACACTTAGTTCGCCTGAATACCAAAGAGCCAGTGGGTCCCGTTGATGTCATTTTCCCCATTCTTCATGGTCCATTTGGTGAGGACGGCACGATTCAGGGATTGCTCAAAGTAGCAAATGTGCCGTTCGTAGGGGCTAGTGTGCTGGGTTCAGCCATTGGAATGGACAAGGATGTCATGAAACGGTTGTTAAGAGATGCAGGCATACCCATTGCCCGATTTATAACTTTCATGAAGAATGAAACTGACCGAGTGAGCTTTCACGAATTGAAGGATCGCCTCGATTTGCCGTTCTTTATTAAGCCAGCCAACCTGGGTTCATCTGTAGGCGTCCATAAAGTAAGCACTGAGGATCAGTTTATGGCGGCTATTCGTGACGGCTTTCAGTTCGACAGCAAGCTTCTGATCGAGGAGTTTATCGAAGGAAGGGAAATCGAATGTTCGATTTTGGGAAACGAAAACCCGATCGCGTCGGTTCCAGGTGAAATCCTTCCCCAACACGAGTTCTATTCCTATGAAGCAAAATACATTGATGAGAATGGAGCCCTCCTTGAAATTCCGGCCAAA
>JASFTV010000001.1:0-50845 GCA_050050615.1 Desulfobacteraceae bacterium | reverse complement strand
ATCAGAAATCGACCAATGTGTACTTTAAGGACTCGACATGGAGTTGCGTCGAGCAGAAAATGTTCTCCTTAGTAATTCCCATGTGCTGTTCAAATCTCGGGTGCTACGTTGCGTTCCAACGTGAAACACGCTGGCTCTGCACACAGAGGAAATCCGTATCAGACTCCGAGATACTTGGTTTGTATTTCCTTGTCTGCCTGAAACTTCTCATTGGCGGCCTGATAAGCGATCTTTCCCTCATAGAGAATATGATGTCTGTCAGCAACGCCCACAGCGAATCGGGTATTCTGCTCCACCAAAAGAACTGTAATACCGCTCTTTTTTATCTCCTTGAGTATTTCACTTATCTCCCGAACTAGAACCGGCGCCAGTCCTTCTGTGGGTTCATCCATGAGTATCAACCTGACCTCCATGGTGAGAACCCGAGCAATGGCCAGCATCTGCTGTTCACCGCCTGAGAGCTGTGATCCTTTCTGATAAACTCTTCGTTCTAGAATTGGAAAGTAGCTGTAGATCTTCTCCATATCCCAGAGCCGGGGTCTGTTCTTCTTCGCAGGGAGACAGAGATTCTCCAAGACGGAGAGGCTTGGAAATACCGCCCTTTCCTCAGGTACGTAGCCCACTCCCAATGAAGCAATTTGATAAGGTTTCAGGCGGGAGATATCCTCATTGTCAAAGAAGACACCGCCGTGTTTAGAACTTACAAGACCCATGATGCTTTTCAAGGTCGTGCTTTTCCCAGCGCCATTACGCCCTAAGAGAGTAGCGAGCTCGCCCGTTTCTAATTCGAAAGACACACCCTTGAGGATATGGCTGTCTCCATAATACGAATGCACGTCTTGAAGAGAAAGCACTCTAAAACCCTCCCAAGTAAGCCTCTTGCACTCTCTCGTTTTGTTGGATCTCAGAGGGTGTACCCTCTGCAAGTATAATTCCCTGGTACATTACCGTGACAATATCTGAAATGGACAGCACGACATCGATATTATGTTCAATGAGGAGAACAGGGACTCTCTCTGAAATATCCGAAATCAATTGAATGACCTGCTTTGAATCCTTTCGGTCCATGCCAGAAGTAGGCTCATCTAGAAGAATCAACTCGGGGTCAGTCGCCAGAGATATCCCGATATCCAGCCCCCTCTGCAAACCATATGAGAGGTTTTTCGCCTTTGCATCAGCGGCATCCAGCAGGCCTACTTGCTCTAAAACCTTCTCGGTCTTTTGATCCGCTCTTTCCAAGCTCTTAAATGACATCAAGAAATTATAGGAAGCCTTTAGTCTCGATTGAACGGCTATGCGCACATTTTCGTATACGCTGAGATCAGGGAAAATGCTCGTAATTTGAAAAGACCGGGCCATCCCCATTTGAGAAATCTGGTAAGGCGGTAAGTCGCTGATTTTGTTTCCAAGGTAAAAAATCTCTCCAGCAGTCGGCTTCAGAAATCCAGTAAGGAGGTTGAACAGGGTGGTTTTTCCTGCTCCGTTAGGTCCGATAATTGAATGAACCCCCCCGCTGAGCTTTAAGTTCACGCTGTCAACCGCTTTCAAAGCTCCGAAGTCCTTGGTCAGGCTCTTTGTTTCAAGGACCAATGGTTGAGAGGGCATTGTCTTGTCCTCATTCCCTATTTGCTTCTTCAAGGTAGCACCGCCAAACCTGCGATCCAAAGAACAGACAGAAGGTGATGGCTCTTTTTGTAACTTGATCCAGGGGACCTTCAGAGGCTGCTTGTTCCGCTGTTGCTAAACGCTTTGCTGTTGCCTTCTAATATGCCACCTTATCCAGGCCCTTTAACCCCAAGATTTCTCTGCCTTCATCAGGAGTGGCAGGATCCAAACCCAGCTCCCTGGCAATCCGTATCATCTTTCCCACCTGCTCCGCATTACTCTTGGCCATGACGCCCCTTTCCAAATAAAGGTTGTCCTCTAAGCCCACGCGCACATGGCCACCAAGAAGCAAAGACTGCGTACAAATAGGAAACTGAGCTCGGCCCGCAACGGCTACAGAGAACTCAAAATCTCCAATCAACCTCCTGGCATAGTCGACCAAAAAAAGCAGATTCTCAGGGCTCGGGGTAATTCCGCCGAGAACACCCATGACAAACTGAATATAAACGGGTTTCTTGAGATACCCACTCTGAATCAGGTGGGCAATATTGTTGATCATTCCTGCATCATAAACCTCAAGCTCCGGTTTTGTGTCATTCTTGCTGAAGAACTCGCAGAACTCACGTAGTGTTTTGAAGGTGTTCGTAAAAACGAAATCCTCAGTCATTCCGAGATACTTTGTCTCCCAGGCGTACTTCCAGTCCTTCCACTTGTCCATGACGTGGAACAAGGCAAAGTTCACGGAACCTGCATTGAAAGATGCGAGCTCAGGACTGAATTTACTAACTGTTTGTACACGTTCCTCGGCAGACATCCCTAAACCGCCTCCAGTGGTCAAGCACAGAATAATATCACATTTGCTTTTTACGGTGCTGGCAATCTCTCGGAAGATGTCCAGATCAGTAACCGGCTGGCCTGTCTTGGGATCTCTCACATGGAGATGACACACTGTCCCGCCTGCTTCATGAACCGCCAGAATTTCATCTATGATCTGCGCTTGTGTAATCGGCAGATAAGGCGACATGGTCGGAGTGTGAATGCTTCCTGTGATAGCCGCTGTAATAATTCTCTTGCTCATGTTTCCCCCTCGATCCATTCCTCTGTTTCTACATATAGCTTATAACCTCGAAAAAAGACTAGTACTTAGTTGCATAAGTCAACGGTATTACAATGTCATTGCGAGGAGCCGAAGGCGACGAGGCAATCTCGTCCTAACATGCCAGAATCATGGGCTTTCCAACCTCGAGATTGCTTCGCAGAGTTTATCCTGAGTCCATCGAAGGGCTCGCAATGACATGCCAGAATAGTGACGGGTTTTTATGCCGCTAGGTACTAGTATCGCCTACCCTTGCCCGTGAAAATATTTTTCAGTCCACCCTATCACTCACAACAAACAATATCAACGGTTTCCGCTTTTCTTTTCATAGGTTTTTTCGACAAGTTGCGCCTTGTATTCGTATTTTGGCAGGGTTCCAGCGGGCACAAGTTCTACTGCGGAGCTGAAAATGAGCTTTTCCCGCAGTAAGTTCTCAACATCCCACTTAAGCACCGCCAGATCCCCCGGCTCAGTGCTGTGCTCCACCTTGATCTTCATGGGGGGAGTCACGGAGGGCGGCGGCTCATCCAGTTGAATAAGAATCTCCCCGGTAACTCTTGGCGACAAAGTACCTATGACATCCCTTATGGCAGAGGGATAGACATTGACTCCGGATACAATGAGCATGTCGTCAGTTCGGCCGATACATTTTATGCAATACCCTGTTCGCCCGCATTCACATTCGGTCTGCGTCACAATCACATGGTCTCGGGTCCTGAAACGGATCAATGGCTGGCACTCCCTATCAATAGATGTGTAGACCAGCTCACCTGTGAGGCCTTCACTTATCTCTAACACTTCTCCGGTTTCAGGGTCTATGATTTCAGGGTGGCATGACCCTTGCCCTACAAAATGCATACCGTTTTTGTATTCGCACTCGCCCCACATGAGCCCAAGCATATCCCCGTTGCCCATGCACTCTTGGACATTGGCCCCGAATGCGTCCTCTATCTTCTTCCGAATATGAGGAATGCCACCCCCTGGTTCGCCACCGACCATAAATCCTTTGATGCCAAGATCTTTCGCGTCCATACCCTTTTTTTGATAATAAGTCATGAGATAAAGGGGAAACGAAGCCGTGGACAAGACGAAGTTGGCTCCCAGGTTTTTCACAGCCCCAATAAATCTATCCGTAGCTCCAACGCCAACAGGTACGAGTGTTGAGCCGAGGTTTTCTATCGCTTCACCGTAAGATGCCGCTATAAAAAATGTCCCTATGGGAAGAGGGACGACATGATGGGGACGCATTCCGCAGGTCCACATGGCCCTCCTGGCGGTTTCCATCCAGACGTCCCTGTCGTGGGAAGTAAGTCCAATATAAGTTGGAGTGCCTGTCGTCCCACTTGTGGAATATACTCTTATCACCTTTCCCATATCGACTGCGGCATGCTTTCCCAAAGGTGGCGCCGCAGCGAGACTCTCTCTGATTTCATGTTTTTCTGTAAAAGGAAGTTTTTTCAGGTCATCGAGCCCTTTTATATCTCCCAACGCGATGCCTGCGTCGCGGAACTTTTCTTGATAAAATACAGAGTTCTCCCAAACATACTTCAACTCCTTCAAAAGGGCTTCTCCTTGGACTTTCGTGAATTCATCCGGAGACAGTGTTTCCATTTTCTCGTTCCAATATTTCTTTTGCTCCGCCATATCGATTACCTCCTTTTAGCCCTCACAGTCTGTTTTCAATCTGTCTAATGATTTGCTAATGATTTGGTCATCAACTCATCACCGATCTTATGTTCCATGGCATAGAGATCCCAAAATGATGCCTTTCCTTTCTATAATGCCATGTCCAGGAATTTCTTCAGTGCGGTGAGCGTTCTTATTTTGGTTGCAGATCGGGTGAGTCGGGCTTTTCTTCGAGGTAGAGGCATCATATCCAGGGGCGCAAATCGGAGGGGAATTCCCTGCTTTTTCTATTCCTGGCGGGCGCCTAGAGTATTTCAACGCTCAAGCCTCTTAGGATGAAAAGCCTTTGCTAAGATGATCTTAATTTGACCCGTATCAACAAGGGATTTCTATGGTTGGTATAAGCGGCGTCCCATGATTTTAGCTGTTTCATGGCTAGAAAAAAGCCAAAATATTGTCAAGAAAAATCCACGATCATTGTCTCTTCAGAAAATCCCTGACCGTTGAAATCTGTTCCTCCATCAGTGGAAAGTGTTTCTCTGAAAATAAAAGCAGATCAAATCCCCTTGCGCCCTGTGCCCCGCCCCTAGCCCCACATCCTATAAGTTCGCCGCCCCGTCACACCTTAGATGCGGCCAAGCCTCCGGCCCATAGGGCCTACGGCCCGGAGGGAGAAAAGCGGCCCACCTACCTCTCTGGATCCGGCTCTCCCAGGCGCTTGCCAGCCACTTCCAGGCGTTGGCAAGCGGTTTTCCGGCATTTCGTGAATTGACAAAATCTAAATCGTGTTTATCCTT
The DNA here is from genome assembly GCA_050050615.1 of Desulfobacteraceae bacterium. GTDB lineage: Bacteria > Desulfobacterota > DSM-4660 > Desulfatiglandales > HGW-15 > JASFTV01. The sequence goes on along the minus strand of JASFTV010000001.1, from coordinate 45,721 downwards.
TCCTCTTGACATTTTTTATGTGTTGAGGCATAAAGCCTCTCTTGCTCACAATCTCTTAAGAAAGGATGTGATACCCATGGTTTGCGGAACGGTAAAGCAAGGCGTCGAATGCTTTTTCATGAACAGAAACGGGTGTCAGTTTAACGGTGGGAGTTGCCATCCTGTCGTCGAACAGTGCATCGGTTGTCAGAAAGTCAAGGAATTTCCCGCGGGCGATTACTGCCTTATCTTCCCTGACCCCGCTATCAAGTGGCGGACAGGGAACTGCAACATGGCCACCCATTTAAGTAAAGCCGCCAACGGCAAAGCACAAGGGAAAATAAACCCCCTCAAGGCCTCGAAACGCGGCGCCCGCTAAAAGCCTCGGATACAGCAGTACTTTCCATCAGAAATCAGGAGTCCTCGAGTCGTCTGATTTTTGACAAGGGATACGTCTGTCCTATCTTTTGAGATAGATAAAGAATTCCCGGTTTCCTTTTGGTCCCAAAATGGGGGAGGCGACATGTCCCATATCGCGCCAACCTAGGCCCTCAAAAAAACAGCTTAGGTCATGGGTCACTTCCTCATGGAGTGTTGGATCGCGCACCACACCTCCCTTGCCCACCTGCCCCTTGCCCACCTCGAACTGCGGCTTAATCAGGGCGATGATAAAGGCATCTTCTGTGAGGAGGTCTGAGACCGGAGGGATGACCAGTTTCAAGGAGATGAAGGAGACATCGATAACCGCTCCTCCAATCTTCTCTTTCACATCATGAGGTTTCAGATGGCGGATATTTGTCTTTTCGAGAATTTGGACTCGCGGGTCTTGGCGAAGCTTCCAATGGAGCTGGCCAAATCCCACGTCTACAGCAATGACCTTTTTGGCCCCTTTCTGAAGCAGGCAGTCCGTGAAGCCGCCCGTGGATGCACCAACGTCCAGCAAAATCTTGTCCCGAACGTCTACGGAAAGCGCCTTGAGGGCCGCCTCGAGTTTTAGTCCACCTCGGCTAACATAGTGAGGAAACGCTTTCTTGACGAAAATGGTCGAGGAGACTGGGGTAGGATGTCCCGCTTTATCAATTCTGACGTTATCCACCTCCACAAGGCCTGCCATAATCATGCCTTTAGCCTTTTCGCGGCTCTCTGCCAGGCCCTTGTGAACCAAAAGCTGATCGAGTCTTATCTTGCTTTTAGAAATTTCTGGAAAACCTCCAGACCCGAAGCGTTAGTATCGTTCATAAGTGTTGAGATGTGCTAGGGCCATGTCCCAGAAATACCTTTAATAATTTTTGACATGCCAGATGTTAGACTTGCCTGTTTGAGCGGCCGCCGGGGGTCTCAATGCCATGAATCCTCCTATCCTTATAACGACATATTAAGGTTACTTCTGGGACACGATACTAGTACTTAGTTGCGGAAGTCCGCCTTATGTCATTTCGACCCCTTCGAGTGACTTAGGGTAAACTCCGGGAGAAATCTTCCTCAGTGTTTTCACAGATTTCTCAGTCACTTCGTTCCTTCGAAATGACACAGTTATTTATGCCACTAAGTACTAGCCATCAGGTGCACGAGTCTCGTCACATCAAGGGCTATTTGCAGAACGCCCTCGCTGCCTTCACGATCCCTGATGTATCCAGGCCATACTTCTCCCTGAGAAGGTCCACGGGGCCATGTTCCACGAACTTATCAGGAAGGCCCATCCTTTTCATCCGGACATCGTGGACATCCAGGTCATTAAAAAGCTCCAGTATGGCGCTACTGAGCCCCCCTTGCCGGATGTTCTCCTCAACAATCAGCACCTTGCCTGTTGCTTGGGCATATACCATGAGCTTTTTGTCCAGGGGTTTCACAAACCGACAATTCACCACGCCCACCGAGAACCTTTCCTCTTCAAGAAGTACCGCTGCTTGCAATGAGGGCAAGACCATGCTCCCCAACGCCATGATCATCAAGTCCTTCCCCTCTTTTAGCAGTTCGGACTCCCCGATCGGAATGATCTTGTACCCGGGGTCCAGAGGCACACCCGCGCCTCTTCCCCTTGGATACCTTATGGCCACGGGACCCGCCTGCTTTAAGGCCGTGTAAAGCATGTGTCTCAATTCATTTTCATCTTTGGGGGCCATCAACGTCATGTTGGGCAAATTTCTCAGGTAGGTCACATCAAAGTGGCCATGGTGGGTGGAGCCATCCTCGCCAACAAGCCCGCCGCGGTCAAGGCAAAAGACCACCGGCAGCATGGGAAGACAGACATCGTGGATGACCTGATCAAAAGCCCTCTGAAGGAAGGTAGAATAAATAGCCACCACCGGCCTGAAACCCTCTGTGGCAAGGCCCGCTGCAAAGGTGACCGCATGCTGTTCAGCAATACCAACATCCACAAACCGATCTGGGTAGACTTCACCAAACTTGTTTAATCCCGTGCCCTCCGGCATCGCTGCCGTTATGGCAAACAGTCTCTTTTCCTTCTTGCCGAGATCAACCATCGTCTCTCCAAACACTTCTGTGTAAGTCGGTGCTGCGGCAGACCCCTTTCTAGGCGAGCCTGTAGTGATCTCAAAGGTTCCGACCCCGTGGTAGTGAGCCGGATCATCTTCTGCAGGCTTGTATCCCTTGCCTTTCACGGTCATGACATGAACCAGCACAGGCCCTTCCAGGAGCTGGATGTTCTGGAATGTCTCGATGAGATAATCCAGGCGATGCCCCTGTATGGGGCCGATATACTTGAACTTAAACGCCTCAAAGAGCATGCCCGGCGTAAAAAAGGTGATAAAGGAATCCACGCTTTTTCTGACAAGAGTCAGGATATTCTCGCCCACCTCGGGAATCGACTTCAGAAAATTAACGAGCTCCCTCCGGAAGTAGACAAAGCGCCGACCTGTCATTCTTCGGCTCAAGAAGGATGAAAAGGCGCCCACGTTTGGGGCTATGGACATGGCATTGTCATTCAAAACCACGATGAGGTCCTTCTCTGTATGCCCCGCCTGGTTCAGTCCTTCAAAGGCCATCCCCGCAGTCGTAGATCCATCACCAATGACTGAGATGACCCGGCCCTTCTCTCCCTTAAGACACTTTGCCGTGCTGATCCCTAGGCCGGCCGAAATGGACGTGCTGCTGTGTCCGGTATCAAACGTGTCATAGGGGCTCTCATCCCGTTTCGGAAAACCACTGATACCGCCGTGAGTCCGAAGGGTGTGAAAATGATCTCTTCGCCCCGTGATCAGCTTATGCGCATACGATTGGTGGCCTACGTCCCATATGATCTTGTCCTTCGGCGCTTCAAACACGTAGTGAAGGGCAAGGGTCAGCTCCACAACACCCAGACTGGGTGCCAGGTGACCGCCTGTTTTGGATACGGTTTCGATGATCTTTTGCCTGACTTCTGAGGCCAATTGTACGAGGTCTTCCATGGACAATTCCTTTAGATCGGCTGGGCTGTCGATGGAACTCAGGATAGCGTACTTTTCTTTGTCATCCGTCATCTTTTTCTTTCAATGATATAGGTTGCTATGTCCCTCAGGGGATCTGCCCTGCGATCGAAGGCTTTGAGGGAACCGATGGCCTGTTCAACCAACGCGTTCTGGGTCTCTTTTGATTCGGCCAGACCGAGGACAGCGGGATAGGTGATCTTTCTTTTTCGAACATCACCCCCTACCCCCTTGCCCAAGTTCTCGGTGTCACCCTCAATGTCAAGGATGTCATCGGCAATCTGGAAGGCAAGACCCACATTCTGACCGTAGGAGGCCATCGCCATCACCTGCTGCTCCTCTGCCCCTCCCAGAATGGCGCCTGACGTGACCGCGGCCGCTATCAAAGCGCCTGTTTTGTGAGTGTGGATGAACGTCACAATGGAGGGCTCGACCTGTTTCCCTTCCGACTGAATATCTACAGTCTGCCCCCCCACCATGCCCTGGTATCCGGCCGCCTGGGCAATGAGAGAAACGACATTGAGCAGGGCACGGGGCTCCACCCGCTCCGTTAAACCAGAACGGCTCATGAAACGAAATGCCTCTGTCAGCAGGCCATCCCCTGCGAGAAGGGCCACGGCCTCGCCGAAGACCCTGTGATTGGTAGGCTTTCCCCTCCTCAGGTCATCATTATCCATCACAGGGAGATCATCATGGATAAGGGAGTACGTATGGATCAGTTCGAGGGCGCATGCAACAGGCAGGACATCCTCGCCTTTTCCCCCCACAGCCTCGGCACCCGCAATACAAAGAATGGGCCGCAGTCTTTTCCCCCCTGCAAAAAGGCTGTAGCTCATCGCTTTAACGACGTCGGCCGCAGGCCCCTCCGGTTCTGGAAAAACCTCTCTCAGGGCTTCGTCCACCATCGATCTTTTTTCGCTGAGATATCGCTTTAGGTCCATTCTCAGCTCTCTTCCTTCTCATCCATTTCAAAGGGCTGCTGGGCAAATTTGCCGCCGCTGTCTTTGATGAGTATACTCACCTTTTGCTCGGCCTGCTCCAGTTTCTTGGAACAGAACCCGATAAGCTTCATCCCTTCCTCAAAAATCCTGAGAGATTCCTCAAGGGAAAGGTCCCCACTTTCCAGGCTTTCAACGATTTCTTCCAATCTTTCCATTGCCTCTTCAAACTTTTTCTCAGCCATAATCACTCCAGGTCTTCACTTAGAGACACCAATCTTAATGGATCTACCCTGGCCCCGTTGACCCTTATCCCAAAGTGGAGATGCGGACCGGTGGCACGCCCGGTGGAGCCCACAAGACCGACAACCTGCCCTTTGGTCACCTTTTCGTCTTTTTGAACCAGGATCTTTTCCAGATGAAAGTACATACTCAGAATGCCCCCACCATGATCAATCACAACCGATCGCCCGCTGAAAAAGTGGTCACAGGTAAGTGCCACCCTGCCATCGTTGATAGCCTTGATGGGCGTACCCCTGTCCGCTCTCAGGTCTACTCCCGAATGGGGCGTCCTCGGCTGCTCATTGATGATACTGCTCCGACCAAAAGGGCCTACGACCTCGCCCTCAACAGGCCTCAAGAAGGGTCCACTCCAGGCTGCTATTGAGGCCGGAGCCTCCCACAACGCTCTCATGGTTCTCGCCTCTTCTTTGACCCTTTCGAGGGTCGGTGCATCCAACGCCACCATCTCTCTTGGGAGGGTCAACCGACGCACACCGTACCGTTTCTGTTCCACATGGATCTCCGTGTTTTTTTCACCGCCTGCGGGGAGGATCTCTACGTAAAGAGGATAAGTTCCGGGCTTTGCTTTAAGGTCTACGCCAAGGAATCCACGCCACGTCCTCTCCTGGTCGTTTGGGACCATATGGACCTTCTCACCCATCCATGTCACCTGGGGGATCTCTCCCTTCCCCACCTCAACCCTGATCAGGCCCAGATCTCCCTGGGGAATGTTCCTGGAGGAAACAGAGACTTTCGGTTCGGATCCGCCCATGACCTTCGGGCTCATCAGAAGGGGCTGAAATCCTAGGAAAACCATTATGATGGCCACAGATCTCACGATGTTTACCGCCCGCTCCTGTCGTTTTCTGCCGTTCATAGTCATTTTGGATTGCCTACAAGTGGTATATGAAAATGCATCTTCTCAAAACAAAGGGGAGATTCACAGCCTAGCGCTGATCGCTTCACGTGCCGGAAATGATCTTTTCCACACGGCACTCAAGCCCCCCTTCGGCAAGTGTCACACTGACCTGATCCCCCTTCTTAACCCGCGAAGCCTCTCTTAGGACCCATCTTTCCGGAAGTTTTCGCGTAATGGAATATCCCCTTTTCAGTACGGAAAGAGGGCTGATATCCTTGATTTTCTCCTCCAAAAAAGAAAGGCTCATCCGATAATCCTTGAGCCGCCTCACAATCATAAAGGTTAGCGAACGTTTCTGAAAATCTATTTTCTGCCCCAAAGCAGCCAACATTTTCATGGGGGAATGGAGCACGAGGGCACGCTCTTCTGCGCTTAGCACTCTTTTTCGATCCTTGATCATGAGACCCGTCAGCCTGATGAGCCGGCTATTGAGTTCATCAAGATAAATCCACAAATCCGCTAACTGTCTCCGGGGATCCCGGAGTCTTTTTGCCAGAAGGGACAATCTCTGGTTCAGGTTTACCAGGGAATTCTTCAAGCTTATTTGGAGTCGGCCGCCAAATTGCCGGAGGCGCTCTTCCAAAGCCTCCTTTTCTACGACCAAAATTTCAGCAGCCGCTGAAGGCGTGGGCGCTCGAAGATCAGCGGCCAAGTCGGAAATGGTGGTATCAATCTCGTGGCCAACGGCCGATACCACAGGAATCCGGGACGCCCTAATAGCAAGGGCCAGTTCCTCCTGATTAAAGGCCCAAAGATCCTCCAACGAACCGCCTCCCCTGGTCAGGACAATGACATCCGCGTCCAGTTCTCGATGAACGATCTCCAGAGCTTCCACCATCTCCGCAGCCGCTTCATCCCCCTGCACCTTTACCGGAATGATGATAATCTCGATATTGGCAAACCGACGTTGAATGACTCTCAAGAAGTCCCGGATGGCGGCGCCGGTCGGAGATGTAATGACCGCCACCCTTTGGGGAAGAAACGGCAAGGGTTTTTTTACTTCTTCATCAAAAATACCCTGGACAGCAAGCTTCTTCTTGAGCTGCTCAAAGGCAAGCGCGAGGGCGCCCACCCCCAGGGGTTCCAGGTAATCCAGGATAATCTGATATTCCCCTCGCGGCTCGTACACAGCCACTCTGCCCTGAACAATGACCTTCATCCCGTCTTCCGGCACAAATTTCAGATATCGGGTCTGGGGGCGGAACATAATGGCTCTGATCTGAGTCTTTTCATCCTTAAGGACCATATAATAATGTCCTGAAGAGGGAACCCTGAAATTGGAGATTTCGCCCTCTACCCAGATAAAGTCAAAGGTCCCCTCCAGCAGATCCTTGATCTCTTCAGTGAGAGCACTGACCGTGTAAATTTTGGTCTTTTCCTTTTCGAACAAGAAGCCGGTATCGTTCAAGGGTTTTTCCCCCGGCCTAAATCAGGCCTCAGAAGTCTTTGATCTGCCAAGCCATTCATAACAATTTTTAAAATATTATCAGACAATAGACAAGCCCTTTTATTTTCGCTTGCCGGGTCATACCTGTAAAGGATTGACACTGAACGAGGTTTTCAATATTCTCCACGCAATGATTTTTCACCACGTTCGACGGTTCTGTGGCCTCGCGGTTTGAAAACCGATCGAGAATCTTCCGCTCCACCTGCCCTTTTCCGTGCGGTTGAAGAAAAACGCTTGTGCTGATCCAACAGGAGGGAACTTGATGGTCGGCTCATTGTTTAATGAAGAGGATCTTCGCCAAATCAAAGATAAAGGGCTGACGCCGGAAAAAGTCGTTGAGCAAATTGAGATATTTAGAAGGGGGTTCCCCTATGCAAGGCTGAAGCGGCCCTGCACCGTGGGCGATGGAATCCATGCTTTAGGTGAAGCGGATCTTGAAAGGCTGTCCACGATTCATGCCCGTGCCGCTCAATCTGGAAGGGTGATGAAATTTGTGCCCGCCTCAGGAGCTGCCACTCGCATGTTTAAGTTGTTGCTCTCTTTTAACAATCGCTACAACAAGATTGATGAAAAGCTTATCGCCGTTCACGCTGAGAAGAATGATCGTGATCATGTGCTTTTTCTTGACTTTCTCAAGGCAATAAAAAAATTTGCCTTCTACGACGATCTGAAAGCGGCCATGGCCAAGGATGGGTTGGATACAGAGGACCTCATATCCGCAGGGGAGTACAAACCCCTTTTGGAATATTTGTTGACGCCTAAAGGACTCAACCTCGCCAGCCTTCCCAAGGGACTCGTCAAGTTCCATCTTTACCCGAAGCGCGCGCGCACACCCTTTGAAGAGCACTTGGTGGAGGCAGCAGCTTACGTGCAGGACGGAAACAGGCGTGTCCGTCTTCATTTTACCGTCTCTCCTGAACACGAAGCGGCCATACGGAAACACATAGAAAAAGTCCGCCCCGCCTATGAAGCGTCCGGGATTACATATGACTTGAGCTTTTCCCAGCAAAGTCCATCCACGGACACTATAGCTGTAGACATGGACAACAAGCCATTTCGCGATAAGCACGGAAAACTCGTCTTTCGGCCTGGAGGCCATGGGGCCCTGCTGAAAAATCTCAGCGAATTAGAGGAAGATATCATCTTCATGAAGAACATAGACAACGTGGTTCCTGACAGCCTCAAACAGGTTACATACACTTACAAGAGGGCCTTGGGCGGTTATCTCATTGAGCTGCAAAACGAGATCTTCCTTTATCTTAAGAGGCTCTCAACAAGAGAGGTAGATGAGGCCCTACTCAATGAGATCACTGAATTTGCCAGGCGTCGACTAAACACTGTTCCGTCTGAAAGCATGGAGAACCAATCAAGAGATGAAAAAATAGATTTTCTTTTCCAAAAACTAAACAGGCCTTTGAGGGTTTGTGGTGCGGTCAAAAACGTAGGAGAACCGGGAGGAGGGCCCTTTTGGGTGGAACATGAGGATAAAGGTGCATCTGTTCAGATCGTCGAGGCGTCTCAAGTGAATATGAAATCGCCGCTACAGCGGAGCATTTGGCATTCTTCTGCATATTTCAATCCCGTTGATCTCGTTTGCGGGGTTCGTGATTATTTGGGAAAGCCTTTTAATCTGGCTGATTTTGTAGATCCCAATACGGGCTTCATATCCATCAAGTCTAAAGAGGGAAGAGAGTTAAAGGCGCTTGAGCTTCCAGGCCTTTGGAACGGCTCCATGGCAAAGTGGAATACGGTCTTTGTGGAAGTTCCTATCATCACCTTTAATCCGGTAAAAACGGTCCTTGATCTACTGCGCAAGGAACATCAGCCTTTACTTGGGAATTGTTCGTGATCGTCATTCAAACGAGGAAAGAGCCATTGAAAAAAGATAACCCTAGGTCTGCGCGCTCGATTCTCAGTTATATCGGAATTACCGTAAAAGGTTTCTGCATGGGGGCAGCTGATGTGGTTCCAGGGGTGTCGGGCGGCACCATGGCCTTTATTCTGGGCATCTATGAAGAGCTCATAGAATCCATCCGGTCTTTTGATCTGAATTTTGTGAAGCGCTTGCTTTCGCTTAGGTGGAGGGCGGCTATGGATGCTGTCTCCTGGCAATTCCTTCTTGCATTGCTCTTGGGCATTTTCATAGCCATCTTTTCCTTGGCCAGAATCCTAAGCTGGCTACTCGAAAATCGACCTGTATTTATCTGGTCTTTCTTCTTCGGTCTTATCCTTGCCTCGGTGTTCACGGTGGGACGTCACTTGGAGAAATGGCATCTTTCAAAAACCGCATGGATGTTTCTGGGAGCTGTAGGGGCCTACATTCTTGTCGGCATGGTGCCTGTATCTACGCCTGAAACACCCTGGTTCCTATTGCTAAGCGGCGCTGTCGCCATATGCGCGATGATTTTGCCCGGCATATCCGGTTCTTTCATTCTGGTCCTCATGGGGAAATACGAGTATCTCCTCAGCGCAGTGAATGACCGGGATCTTCTAACCCTTGCGCTGGCCGCATCCGGTGCCGCGATCGGACTCATCACCTTCGTCCGTCTCTTGAATTGGCTTCTAAGAAAACACCGGGATGTGACCATTGCTGTTCTAACCGGGTTGATGCTCGGGGCCCTAAGAAAGGTATGGCCTTGGAAAAAAACGTTAGAAAGCGCAACAGCAGCTGATGGAGGGCATTCTGTTGTAGTGCAGGCCAACACCCTTCCTTCCCACTGGAACGCGGAGGTGACGATAGCCATCTGTCTGGCAGTTCTCGGTTTCTTGGTGGTCTTCTTCTTAAACTTTTGGGCTGGAAGAAGAAATGCCCGGTGAGTCTCCTCCCGCAGAGCTAGAGGCATCAGTAAGCCCCCTCGAAGGGGGCTCAAGGCTCCGCATCGTCCGATTCTCTTTCAGTTTTGGCAGGTCCGGGTATCACAGTTTCGCTTTCAAGGGTAACCTTATGGCAAAGGTCGTCCCTACCCCCTCCTCGCTTTGGACCATGATCTTACCTCCATGGGCTTTTATGATGTCGTAGACGATACTCAGCCCAAGACCCGTCCCCTGTGCCACAGACTTGGTCGTGAAGAAGGGGTCAAATATTTTTGAAATATCCTTTTTGGAAATGCCGCAGCCTGTATCTGATAACCTTATCTCCACCTTAGGATCCTCAGCTCTGCGGCCATCCTTGATGTATCGGGTAGATATTTTGATACTCCCTTTTTGTTTGATGGCTTGGACGGCATTGAGCAGGAGATTAACAAAAACTTGGGTTATCTTTTGGGAGAAACATCGAACTTTCGGCAGGGCGCCATAATCTTTGACGACTTCAACCTTGTATTTCAATTGATTGCCCATCAGTTTGAGCGTGTCGTCTATGAGGCTGTTCAAGTCGATCTCCTTAAGTTCGGTCTGGTCGACCCGGGAATAAGTCCTCAGGTCTCGTACAATCTCTTGGACCCGCCGTGTCCCATCCAGGGATTCTTCAATCATTTGTCCGATATCATCCAGGATGAACTTGATCTTTTGCTTATCCTTAAGACTCCTAATCCCTGCAACCCTTGCAGGGAGATTTTCGATGTCACCCCCATCGATGCAAGTCTCCAAGGCCGCATACTCTTGAAGGAGTTTGTTGATCTTCAAAACATAGGTCCACAGCGTTGAGAGATTGCTGTTCACGAAGGAAATCGGATTGTTGATCTCGTGGGCAACCCCGGCAGCAAGGATCCCGATTGAGGCCATTTTCTCCGATTGGATGAGTAATGATGCTTGCTCTTGCACCTTTTTCTGGAGGTTCTTGTTGATGTCCTCCAGCTCTTTGTTCGCCTTTTTCAGTTTGTTGGCAAGCGAGTCCCTTTCTCGCTCAAGGCGCCACTGGTCTGTAAAGGCCCTGGCGAACTGTCTTATCTCTTCCGGGTTGAAGGGTTTACGGAGGTAAAAGATATCATCTCTGCCGGTCACCTGGATGATTTCATCTGGCGTGAATTCACTGTAAGCGGTGACGATGACGATTTTTACCCGGGGATCGATGGCCCACATTCGCCTCGCTGTCTCCGCACCATCGATGCCGGGCATCTTCATGTCGATAAATGCGCCAGCAAAGGGCCGCCGTTTTTTCACGGACTCCTTTACCGCCTCCAGGGCCTTCTCCCCTCTGTCAACCAGGGTAAGGTCATAGAGCTCCGGAAAGACGCCTTCGTCCGATCCTCCTTTTTTGCCAAAAAGGGAAGCGCCCTTTAGCATAATCTCTTTTGTGGGAGTGGGGGCTAAGATATCCACATAAGAATCCCTCACCCCTGAATCGTCATCCGCAACCAATATTCGCTTGTTCTCCTTCACTTGCGAGCTCCTTATGAGTCAACCTCTTCGGAGGGTAGACGAACCACCACCGTCGTCCCTTTTCCCTTGCCGGGACTCGTGATCGTCACTGTCCCCCTATTAGCCTCTATGAACATTTTGCAATAGTAGAGGCCAACGCCAGAAGACCCTTTATGGGACTTCCCAAACTCAAACATTGCCCCTGTATCGTTCGGCTTTAACCCGACACCGGTGTCCGTTATTTGAATGCACACTTGGCCATTGTCCGCAAAGGTTTTCAGGGTGATGACCCTTTGTTCGCTTTCATCCTCCAATTCATCGATCGCTTCATAGCTGTTTTTGATGAAATTTACAAGGGCCTGCATCAGTCTGCCCTTGTCTATCAGAACCTTTGGCAAATCGCTTTGAAGATCCTTCTTTACGACAATTCCCCTTTTTTCCAGTGCAATGCCTTGCATATGAAGAGCGTGGCCGATCAAATGATTCAGATCCGTCTGTTCCTTAATCTCCCGTTCCTTTGCGGCATAGCTCTGCTGTAAAGTGAGAATGTCAGATATATAGGTCACAGCCCCATGTATCTTGTTGACCGCCATGGCCTTTTCGTCGGCGTGTTTCTTCAAGAAATTGATCAGTTTCCCCATATAAGAAAACACCTCTTTGCCCTTTGGATCATCATTTACATAGCGTTGTACGTCGGGGGCATGCTCGCTGAGATCCAGATAGCAGCTCTCAAGATAACCCAGCAAACGCTCTAGGTCACTCGCTTTCATCCCTTCCGTATAGACTTTAACCGGCGTTATGGCATTGCCAATATTGTGAAGGACCATGGCCGAAAGCTGTGCCCGGCCAGCCTCCATCGCTCTGTTCACAAAAACATTCTGTGCTTCTTCAAGTTCAGCAGTTCGGGCCTCAACCATCTCTTCCAGTTTTTCTTTGTATTTCTCCAGAGCCTCCCCCACCCTCTGGCGTTCCATGATTTCTTTTTGGAGCTCCGCATTTATTTGGTGAATGTCTCTCTCCCTCTTGTCCGACTCTTCAAGACGGGCCTGAAGAAGCAGATTCCGCGTTTTTATCTGAAACAGAGACGCCGTCCCTGCAAGGACCATCAGGGCTAAAGCGCCCATCTCCAGCAGCAGTTGCCACGGGTTTTTGAACCCGTATACCTCAGAAATCGGTAGGACGCTGATCATAGAGAAAGGCGTCCCCTGAATTTGAGCGATGTATGCGACCATCTCCTTCTCTTCGTTCTCTGGAGACAGTTTCCTAAAACGATACGGCTCCCCGTTTTCAGCGACGCCTCTTAGCGTGTCGTGGTCTGGGAGACCCAAAGAGGCTGGTTCTAAAGTGTTCCCTGTACCATCGTGAAGGTGCAACCCCAGGCAATCTATGTAAGTAAACCGCATCCAGCTTGAACCTGCCTGGTCCATGATGAAATGCTTGTAAACCGTATCGTGTGATATCCATGCGATGACTTGTCCGAGATACCGGTTTCTGAAAACGCAGGGCAGGGTGAGCACTACCTCCACCGACCGCCCGTCATGTTCGACATCGATCACATTGCCTGAGCTGTCCGGGTTGAGGTATTTTCCCCAGTACCTGGTTTTGTCCCCAATTGACTTCGCCGATTGCGTGTCAGCAAGCAGTTTCCCATTTCGCTCCACAAGAGCAAGTCGGTTATAGATCGGCTCGTGACCGACTTTCCTGGATTCCAAAAGGCGTTTGAAGCTCTCCTGTATTGCGGACACACTCTCTTGCAACTCATTGTCCATCGACATTCCGGACGCCTGCTTTTCAAAAAACACGAAAATTTCCTCTCTCGCCGCAAGATATTCCAGATCATTTTTCCGCTCGGAGTAGAAATAACCGACCGTGTTAGCCATCATCTTGATTTGGTGTCCCAGCTCCTTTAGAGCGGATTTCTCGAGTGCTTTCTGGGACAGATAGTTGGCCCACAGGAGGTAGCCGATAAACACAATCAGCAAGCTGCTCGAAAAAAAGACCCCAAGGTTCTCCTTCCTGCTAAGAAATCTCATGATCTCTCCCTTGTCCAAAAACGGTTTGCTGGTTTCCCTGGGTCATGGGGATCTCTTCTTAAAAACGAAAAGGCCGATGCCAGGGACCCGGCATTTGGTCCCGGGTGAGGCCGGCGGAGCGGTTCTAAGGAACTATGTGAATTCAAAACCTTTCTCTCTAAAAAGTTTTAAACAGGCGTCCACGACCTCTTTATCGTAGAGGATTCCTCTATTCGCTGAAATTTCATTGAGTGCCTTATCCATGCCAAGCGCCGGTCGGTAAGGGCGATGGGAGGCCATCGCCTCCACCACATCCGCGATCGCTATGATTCTTGCCTCTAGGATGATCGCATTGCCCGAAAGACCCTGCGGGTATCCTGAACTATCCATTCTCTCATGATGTTGAAGCACGATCTGGGCGACCGGCCATGGAAATGCTATTTTCTCTAATATGTCATAGCCGACTTGCGGGTGGGTTTTGATGAGACCCAATTCGTGCTCGTTCAATACACCCGGCTTACTTAGAATGTCGGAAGGCGCAGAGATCTTGCCTATGTCGTGAATCATCCCCGCCATTCGGATCCCATCCCTTCGCGCCTTCGGAAGCGCCATCTCAGAGGCTATCGCTCCTGCCAGATCAGCCACGCGGCTTTGATGGCCTGCTGTGTACGGATCTCTTCTCTCAACCGTCATGGCCATGGCCCGGATCGTATCCACCAAGGCCTCTTCCAGTTTTCTCTCGTTTTGCTTCAATGCTCTTGTTCGTTCTTCAACCTTTTTTTCAAGGTTCTGGTTCAATAGCGCCAGTTCTTCGTTTTGTTTTTTCGTCAGCGCCAGGAGTCTCTTGTTTTCCCGCAAAAGCGTATGCCGATCGACAGCCGTTTTCACGACCAGTTTTAACTCCCTATCATCCCAGGGCTTGTTGATGAAACGGTATATCCCTCCTTTGTTGATCGCTGCTGTTGCAATCTCAAGATCCCCGAAGCCTGTCATGATGATGCGCACCGTGTCGGGCCATATCTCCCCGACCTTCTCCAGAAAGGTAATCCCTTCCATTTCGGGCATCCGGTGATCCGAAACCACGACACTCGCTTCGGTTTGCGCTAATGCCTCCAAGGCCTCCGAAGGATTGGTGAACGTATAGATCCGGTAGGGTTCATCCATGAAAAGGCGACCCAGTGCCTTCAGAATGTGGGGCTCATCGTCTACAAACAGAACGGTGCCGGACGGCTCCGACACAACGCCACTCGGCATGTTTTGCCCCCTTTTCTGTTGTGCCTCTGAATCACGCTGCCCTGCACCAATCAACTTATGCATTAATCGCTCCTTTCCTGGATCTCAGGGCTGATTGAAGAATCTCCTGGTGGAACTCTTCAAATTGGCGATAAGAGCCCAAGAAAACCAAACCCCCGCTCCGCATGACCATCTCCATCTCCTCCGTAATCTCATCGGCCAAACACATTAGCTTGGCATCCGGACATAGGGTCCTCAACGCTTTGAAAAAACCACCCCTCATCACATAGGCCATGGCATCACCCACCAGGATGATGTCGAAATCTGCATTCCTGATCAACCCAAGGGCATCCTCTGCATTCGAAGCCAAATGGACACGCCAGGATTGCTCGGTCAAAAGGCGTTCCAAATCTTGCACCTTCCTATTTCGCTTCCCGAGCAACAGAACAGTCCGCTGTCCTGACCTCTCCCTTGTTTGCATCTCTCTGATTCCCTTTCCAGAACAGCCCGGCCACCCATTTGCTTTTGACCGAACGAATTCAGCGAAAGCTCGCCTTGTGCGCCTGAGACCTTGGGTATCATCCCGGTAACAGGGATTTCCGGCTTCTTACCCATGGCTTATAGCGAAACCCGTGCCAAAAGGCAGCATGCCCCTATCTTTTTGCTTTCATTAGGGAAATTATATGAAGGGAGAATTGCGAATGGCCTCTTCTATCAAATTGATAGGAGGGCGTGTTTCGGGTCTATCAGTTTGATAGCAGAACCATAGAGAGGGACGACATAGGACAGGTCAGACCTCGGAGCGATATTTTTTTATCTTCCGGTAGAGGGTCGCCTCACCAATGCCGAGAATCTGTGCAGCCTTCTTGCGATTTCGGTCAGCCTTTGCCAGCGCGTTTTGTATGGCCGCTTTTTCATAAGCAGCCAGACTATCGTCCGGGGGACGATCACGCCTTTTGAGAGCTTTCTCAGTGAGGGCGGATATATTCGGGGGAAGGTCTTCAGGGCGTATGGTCTCATCTTTTCCCAGAGCCATAGCTCGCCTTATGACATTTTCCAGTTCGCGGATGTTTCCGGGCCAGTCATAGCCTTCCAGGCAGATGAGGGCCTCTATGCTCAGCTCATTTTTCCGCGAAGAATCGCCACGGAACCTCTCTAGGAAGTGCCTGGCCAGAATAGGAATATCCTCTTTTCGCTCTCTCAAAGGATGGACGTGGATGGCGACCACGTTCAGTCTATAGAAAAGATCCTCACGGAAATTCCCGAGAGATACCTCCCTCGAAAGGTCAAGATTGGTCGCCGCAAGGATCCGAACATCGACCTCATAGCTCTTGTTACTGCCCACCGGCCTGACTTCCTTTTCCTGGATGGTTCTCAATAACTTTGCTTGAATCGCAGAAGAGAGTTCACCCACCTCATCGAGAAAAAGCGTTCCCTCATGAGCAGACCGAATCAATCCAAGGGTAGAGACATGGGCGCCCGTGAAAGCCCCCCTGACGTGGCCGAAAAGCTCACTCTCCATGACGGTTTCGCTGATAGCCGCACAATCGACCGGAACGAAGTGATATTCAGATCTGTGACTTTGGTCGTGTATGGCCCTCGCCACCAACTCCTTGCCGGTTCCTGTTTCCCCCTGAATCAGAATGGAAACATCGGTGGGCCCCAGGTTGGCTATGGTTTGCTTCAGTTTCGCCATAACGGGTGAATTTCCCACCAACCGGTCAAACCCGAACTGAGAGTCTATTTGAGACCTGAGGTCCCGATTTTCCTCTCTCAGCTCCCATAACCTGTGAAGTTGGGCCAAACGCGTTCGCAATCCCTCC
Organism: Desulfobacteraceae bacterium; assembly: GCA_050050615.1. Classification (GTDB taxonomy): domain Bacteria; phylum Desulfobacterota; class DSM-4660; order Desulfatiglandales; family HGW-15; genus JASFTV01. Next base: position 29,364 of record JASFTV010000001.1, on the reverse strand, counting down.
GGTGAAACAGGCTTTTCCAAAAAATCAATGGCCCCCAGCTTGATCGCCTCCACCGCCTCCTTGATGCCCCCATGCCCTGTCAGCATCATCACCATGATATCTGGATAGTCGGCCCTCATGACCTTTAGAAGCGTCATACCATCCATTCCCGGCATCTTGAGATCAACGAGGGCGGCATCGACCACCGTCTGGCTCAAAAGCTCAAGGGCATCCTGCGCACTCTCTGCCGCGTGGAGTTGATAGTCCTCTTCGAAGAAAACTCTCTTCAGTGAAGAGAGGATTGCAGGGTCGTCATCTACGAACAGCAGTGAAAATTTCGGCTTGCTCGTACCCGCCATGGGAGCTTACCTCAAAGGGTTACTAGGAGGAGCATAAAATAGTTGTCATGGTCATGAGCCCGGATCATGAGCTCTTCTTTTTTGTTCCCCGTCTCACGGGCTGGTCATTTCACCACTCAGGTCAGAAAAGACTTCATGAACCTGGATGGCACAGCGAACTTCTCGCTCTGTAAACAATTTTGTGCTCCCCTTAGTGAAGCTCCCCGCGCTTCCGCGCGGGGCATCTATGGCAAAGCCAAGCGGAACTACACCGAAGCCACCCGGCTTCGCCCTGCGGGCTACGCCGCGGTCGCCTTTCGCCATTCCTCCCCGTGCTTCCGCACGGGGCATCCTGGCGAAGGCGAGTGAGATGTATCGTGCTGGGTCAAGAACCCAAGGTTATTATTTTATCAATAAAACTGCGCAGTTTTCAACATGAAACACTATCATTTTGATAGCCTCGAAGGAAAGAGACGCGCTCAGGCACAAAACAGATCGACCCGGGATGAATTATCTTTCAAATAGTCGTCTTTCAGTGTTAAAGTTTATGAGATAGGAGAAAGAGGACGCTTTCCGCTCGCCATGATACCCCTTCGAGATACAACCCAGGTTAGGAACTACCCTATCGTCAACACCCTTCTTATTGGCCTGAATGTGTTGCTCTTTTTCGTGCAAATCATGCAGGGCCCGAGACAGACCCAATTCATCTTGACCTATGGCCTTGTTCCTGCACGATACTCGATACCGGAAATCGGGGCGTTCTTTTCCTTCCCTCAACAGGTCTTCGCCTTTGTTTCATTTATGTTCCTTCACGGCGGCTTCTGGCATCTTTTGGGGAATATGTGGTCTCTCTATATCTTTGGGGACAATGTGGAAGATCGTCTGGGGCCTTTAAGATACCTGCTTTTTTACCTCTTGTGTGGCTGGGCTTCCGGCCTCTTCCATCTCTTCACCAACTGGCACTCCCAAATCCCCACGATCGGTGCTAGCGGCGCCATTGCCGGCGTCATGGGAGCCTATCTCATCTTATACCCCCGCTCGAAAATCCTTACATTGATTCCCATATTTTTTATTCCCTATTTCATTGAAGTTCCCGCGTTTTTCTTTCTCGGGATATGGTTTGCCATCCAATTCTTGAGCGCTGCGGGATCAACCGGTCAGATGGGGGGCATCGCCTGGTGGGCCCACGTGGGGGGTTTCATCTCTGGTATCATCTTCTTGAAACTTTTGCTGAAAGTTCCTGAATTCGGGATGACCCGTAAATTGCGTCCGGCCACATCCAAAAGGACAACACCTCGCCTCCAGGTCATACCGACCTTTGGCACACCAAATGATCCCCATATCCACGGCAACATTGTCGTCAACCCCCGAGAGGCGCAGTTTGGGACGCGCAAGTTGGTCAATGTACCGTGGGGTTTCCGGAGCCGAATATTTCGTGTGAGTGTTCCTCCCGGGGTGAAAGAGGGCACCATACTGCGTCTTGCTGGCCTAGGAAAACAGATGCATGGGAAGGAGAAGGGGGATCTGCTTTTGAAAGTGCTGATCCGACTCTGACCTTTCATGGCCTGGCCCCGCTATGCCGCGACTTGGGTGAAGGTCCGTGATCATGAAACAACCACCATTCTCCCAATCCATTTTCCAAAACCCATTTTGCCCTTGTAAGCAGCCGGGTTTCCTGCTAGAAAACCGTCTGTCTTGATGGGCTTCTGGGTTTGGATGGGTTGAATGAATCCTTAAACTTTCTTACAGCAACGTTGGGTTCTTATGAACGATAACTTTGATGAAAGAAATGGTTCTCTTGCCAGTCTCCTCTTGAGCCTCCACTGCAACGACATGACCGGGATTGTCACCCTCCAAGACGCTGGGCACACCCTAAAGTTCTATCTGAAGGGCGGCCGGATTGTCTATGCCGAAGGGATTGACAAGGAGAGCCAATTGCTGCAAGAGATCGCCTCCAAAAAGGCATTGGATCCAGAAAGACTCAAGGCACTCAAGAGATTGAGGGAAAAGGACCCCCAGTCCTTTGGCAAGGCCCTCATCAAGCGGAAACTCATTTCCGAATCCGCTTGGCGCAAGTTCCTGGAGATCAAGGTAAAGACCATACTGGCTGCTGCCCTTAGGATGGATACCCCTGACGTGAGCTTCAGCCAATCCGAACTTGGCGTCCTTCCGGTGAATTTCATTGATCGTGATATGATCCAGTTGCTTCTCGCAACCATCAGGGGCATGAAAGGCGCGGCACACTTCAAGAAAGCTATTCCCGGCGATGACGCTATCTTTCTCTGCTGCCCGGAGGCGGGAGGGTTGAAGCCCGATATCCCTTTAACCACTTCTGAAAAGGCAATTCTTTCATCAATTGATGGAGAAAAAACGGTGAAAGAGATCGTTAACGCCTCCGGCCTCACTCCGGGGATTGTCTATAGAAGCCTCTATATCCTCATCTGTTTTGGTCTCGCTGAGATCTCCTCCTTATCACACCCAAAAGATGAAAATCAGATTCATTACGTTGAGATCATCAATCTCTATCTCGGCCTTTTGAACATCATTGCCGCCCGCTTTCGAAAACACATTGGAAAGCGGTTTCACAATACTTTCAGGAAATGCAAGGCTCAACTAACCGGCAAGAGCAAAGCGCTCTTGCATGATCTGGACCTTCCCACGCGAAACGATCGAGTTACAGCAAAGGACATTTCCAAACGCTTTGCTGAGCAGTATAGAAGGGCTGACGGAAGATTGGTGCTTTACGCCTCTTTCAATAAGCTACTCTATTTGCTGATCATGAGCATGAAAAAGGTTCTTGGAAAAGCCCTCGCTGAAAAGACCATCGGAGACATGATGAACATGTTGCACGCAATCGAAAACCACCATAAGGATACTGAAACGATCAACTATGTGATGGCGAACCTAGGAGATTACCTGCGTCAAATCAAGCTCTGAGATGTCATGACCATCCACAGGAATTGTTCCAACCCCACTACCTGATCATACACTCCTTTTGGTTGAACGAGCCCGTTGTAAACACACCCAACCATATGAGCTTCCAGAGGGCTGTCGAGTTCATAAAATTATGGGAGCCCCAAAAGGAGACCTTTCTGGTGCACATTGGCGATGGAGATCCAATACCAGGGGACCCTGCAAACAGGTTGCTCAAGAAGAGAGCCCGCGGACCCGTTAAAGCCCCCATCCGGTGATACGCCTTATCCTGTGCTCATGACTTAGAAAACCGTTGACAGTGCCTTCCGAACAAAGCTATATGGTGAAGAGTGTAAGGCTACCTTTTGTGTGCATTTGGAAGATTTGTAACCATTTAGCCCTATGAAAATTCCTTGGCCGATCTGATCACCGAGCTGTTTCATAAGGCTAGAATGTTACGAAGATTTGAGATTATGACCAAAAAGAAGAAAAAAGACCGGTATGCAGAGGCTGGCGTTGATATCGATGCTGGCAATAGGTTTGTAAAACAAATTGCGCCCCTTGTCACCAAGACCTTCAAATCAGGCGTCATCACGGACATAGGCGCTTTCGCTGGCCTTTTCTCACTCAATATCGAGCATGTCAAAAATCCCGTGTTGGTGGCGTCAACCGATGGCGTAGGAACGAAACTAAAGATCGCCTTTATGCTAGATAAACATGATACCGTAGGCATTGATCTTGTCGCCATGTGTGTCAATGACATTATGGTTCAAGGGGCTATCCCCCTCTTCATGCTGGACTATATTGCCATGGGAAAACTGGATGTTGAAAAGGCTGTTCAGGTTGTCAAAGGGGTTGTCGCTGGTTGTAATGAGGCGGATTGCTCTCTCATTGGCGGTGAAACAGCGGAAATGCCGGGCTTCTACGGTGAAGGAGAATATGACTTAGCGGGATTCGTTGTGGGACTGGCGGATAACGACCAGCTTCTTGATGGCTCCGAAATTGCTGTTGGACAACAGTTGATCGGTATCGCCTCGAGCGGTCTTCACAGCAATGGATTTTCCCTTGCTCGAAAAATCTTTTTTGAGCAATTGAAGATGTCCGTCCATGATCATGTGGAGGAATTTGGACGCACCCTGGGGGAGGAACTCCTGGAGCCCACGCGTATTTACAGGAGAGCCATAAAAAACACTCGACGCGATTTTCGTATCTATGGCATTGCGCACATAACCGGTGGGGGACTTATCGATAACCTGCCACGCATCCTGCCCAAGCAATGTAAAGTCATTGTAAACACCTCAAGTTGGACGCCACCCCCCATATTCAAATATCTCCAGAAGGCAGGAAAAATCTCCTCAAAGGAAATGATGCGGACGTTCAATACCGGCCTAGGGTTGGTGATTGTCGTCAATGAGGCAGAGACTGACGAGGTGCTTTTGCGCTTGAAAGCCGTGGGTGAAACAGCCTATCATATTGGGCAGGTGGAATCGCGGCATGACCGAGAAGAACCGATCGAGTTTACAAATTGACGGATCAGCGCCCTTGTTTGACCTCTTATGAAAGAGGCCGTCTCAAGAAATCTATTTATCGGCCTCGGTGTGCTCGACGGCCGACAATGCCACATCACACAGGCCGTTAAAAGGAGAGAGCTATGTTTGGTCTTGGAACAACGGAGTTACTCATTATCGGGGTCATCATTTTCTTGATTTTCGGCGCCAAAAGGCTTCCAGAAATCGGAAAGGGCCTTGGCGGCGCGTTGAGGGAGTTCAAACAGGTAAAAAAGCAATTGAAGCATGAAGAAGAATCCGAAAACGATCATGAGACAGAGGAGAAGGGGGAACAGAAAGAGCCGCCAGATCTCGAGAATAAGTTGACCGAGAAGGTCATTGAACAGACTCCGGGCGTCAAAAAGGTTATGGATGTAAAGAAAAGGGTGGATAAAGTGAAGGACATTATCAAGTCATGAAACCGCTTCGGGATGTTCTACGGGCAAAGGTGGAAACGTAAGAGAAGGAGGGATGATATGGACCGTAAGAAGCTTTTGTGGATTCTCGTGCTTGTTCCTTTCTTATGGCAAAGCCCGCTCTTTATGGGATTGGCTCAGAGCCAGTCCAACCCCAGTCTTGGCGGTCTCACCAGCATGTACGTACGGGTGCAACCCCAAGAGGGCTCCCAGGAAACTACAGGGATCAACTTGGATCAGTTGCGAGCAGACACAGAAGAACAGTTGAGCAAAGCAGGCATTACGATCCTCCCCCAGCAAGAATTCGAGCGATTACAACGCTCCCGAGGTTATCCCCTCGCCCTTCTAGATGTGGACATAGGGGTTTTTCCGATCCAAGGGGTGGATCTCAAGATGTACAGCATAAGCATCAGGGTTCGCCAATCGGTCTTTCTTTCGCGAAAGCCAGTCATTCGGCTATGGGCACCCACCTGGGAAATGAGGGATACCGGCACCACGGACGATGTCGCCAGCATCCCAGAGAGGGTTCGAGGCGCTGTAAGCCGACTTGTTGGCGACTACCAATCCGAAAACCCGAAGTAGCCAAAAGACGGGCATATGTTATCCCTGGCCACTAGAGATACTCCTTCTCGGCCATCTCAGCGAGTTTGAACTTCTGTACTTTGCCTGATCGCGTCATAGGAAAACCGGAAACAAATTTAAAGTAGTGCGGGACTTTTTCTTTAGCGAAATGCCTCCTTGCATATCCGACCAAGTCATCGAGCGATAGATTTGCTCCTTGTCTCAACTTTATCCAGGCTGCCACTTCCTGGCCTTTTCCTGGATGGGGAAAACCAAATACCTGGGCTTCAGAGACCTCAGGAATCCCGTAAAGCATCTCTTCCACTTCAGCGGGATGGATCTCAACCCCATCTCTAATGATTACATCTTTTAGCCGCCCCGTAATTTTCACATAACCCTTTTCATCCATCTCACCCATATCGCCCGAATGGAACCACTCTTCCTTATCAATAGCTGCAGTTGTTGCCGCAGGCATTTTATAGTAAGCCTTCATCAGAAGACCCCTGATACAGAGTTCTCCTTGGCTGTTGGGAGGCAAATCTTCTCCGGTCACAGGATCTACAATTTTGACTTGGTTGCATTCTAATGGGGTGCCGATGGTGGATACCCTAAGCTCCAAAGGATCATTGGGGTGCGTCATGGTGATCCAAGAGGAAGCTTCCGTGATGCCGTAGGCTACGGTAATATCCGACACACCCACGTTCTGGACAAGCCTTTTCATCAGTTCCATAGGGCAGGGAGATCCCCCTAATGTCCCTTTGGTCACAGTGCTCCACCTGTTTTGTTTAAACTCTGGATGATCTAGAAGCGCTATGATCATACTCGGTGAACCGTAAAGGGCACTGCATTTTTCTTCATAAATTGCTTTTAGGATCTTGGATGGATCAAAGCTGAGGCAGGGCATAATGATGGTCGCCCCTATTAAGAGACCTGCGAGAGTGATACATGTGTTGCCGAACATATGGAACAAGGGAAAAAACAAACAAAGTTTGTCCTGATAAGTCAGTCCTTGCCTCTTTGTGGAAGCTATGGATTTGTTGATGAGACCCAGATGGTCCAGGATAACGCCTTTTGGCATGCCCGTCGTTCCCGAGGTGTACATGATAGCGACAGGATCGTCCGGGCGAATCTCCTTCTCCCTTTCTTGAAGGATTTCAATATCAACCTCATCTCCCAGCGCTGTGAGTTCCGCCCACGTCATAGTCTCTGGATAAGGGTGTGGGGTAAAGAGAAAAATATGTTCCAGGGAGGATAGGTCGCCTCGAACAGCAAAAATCATGTCCAAATAGGCCTCATTCTCCACGCCCCTTGCCATAATAATCGCCTTTGAATCCGATTGCTCCAGAATGTAGTGTAGATCATCCTGCCCGGCACCGGGATCAACAGGGATGAAAATGGCCCCAATCTTGGTCAGGGCGATCTGTGCGACAATCCATTCAGGAATATTGGGTGCCCACAGAGCGACCTTGTCCCCTTTTTTTATACCCATTTTGATCATGCCCTTGGCAGCCCGCTCTACCTCCCACAAAAAAATGCCGTAATTGTAACGGATGCCCACGTCTGTGTGGATCAGGACATCGTGATCGGAATACCTCTCAGCAATCTCGTCGAGCATCTGGCCAATGGTTTTGCGTACAATTTCCATAACCCCTCCTTGTACCTCTCCTTGCGCTGTTTTTGCGTAGGGGCGACTAGGGGCGGGCTTCACGCCCGCCCCACAAAACGCGCGCAATAATTCATGATGCTGCCTATGACATAATTTGACAACGGACCATGGATCATTTCCTTGGCCCACCCCGGTCCCTGCCTTACGGTTCGCATTCAATCCTCTAAGTTGCTGAGGCCATAAAGATAATTCTCCCTCTCGGCAAACACGGTTTGCCTATTATAGCCTCGCTAGATGACATGGGGGGGATAATTTGATATGACTATCCTTGCCGATCTCGGCACGGACTATCTCTAACACAGTCTCTTCCGACAATCAAATAAATCAGTCCTTTTTATTATGAGTCTTGTAACGCTGCTAAATCTTTCCCTTGCCTTCTCGGGCAAGGAGCTTTTTCATGAGATAAATGTTCAGGTTGAGCCTGGGCAACATATCGGCCTCGTCGGGCCCAACGGGTCAGGAAAGACCACCCTCTTGAGGCTTCTCGTCGGAGAGGTCACCCCAGACCATGGAGAGATAAGAATCGCCAAAGGAACTCGAATCGGATACCTGCCTCAGGACATCTACGAAACCCTATTCGGCACCCTACGCCAATCGCTTCTGGACGCTATCCCGTCTCGTAACCGGCTAAGGCTTGAGATGACGAATATCGAACGCTCCCTCAAGGACAACCCGGATCAAGAAGCGCAAGAAAAAACAGCGGCCAGATTGGCCGAAATACACCAAGAGCTGATTGACCTGGATGCCCGCTTTCCCACGCATAAGGCGGAAAAAATATTGCTGGGCCTGGGATTTAAGTCAGAGGATTTTGAAAAACCGCTTGCTTCCCTTAGTGGAGGCTGGAAAATGCGGGCCGCCTTAGGCCGTCTTCTCTATCAGAATCCGGACTTGCTCCTCCTTGATGAGCCAACCAATCACCTGGATCTACCTTCTGTGCGCTGGCTGGAGGAATTCCTTCAGGGTTACAAGGGGGCGATGATACTTATCTGTCACGACAGGGATTTCTTGAACCGACAGATAGAACGGTGTATCGGTCTTGAGCCAGAGGGCATGAGGGTCTATAAGGGGAATTACGATCTTTATCTGAAGGCGCGTGAGGAGGAGAGAAAGACCTTAGAAGCAAGGGCCCGAAACCAGGAGCAAAAAGTCAAAGAAGCCAGAAGATTCATAGAAAGGTTTCGAGCCAAAGCCTCTAAGGCGAGACAAGCCCAGAGCAAAATAAAATTGCTCGATAAGATGGCGTTGATCGAAACCCACAAAAAGGAAAAGCGTATCCATTTTTCCTTTCCCAAAGTAAGCCGGAGCGGCCGGGTCGTGGTCACCATCGAGGGTGTCTCAAAAGGTTTTGATCACAAGATCCTGTACAAGAATCTTAATCTGAGAGTCCTGCGCGGGGAACGGATTGCCATTATTGGCCCGAACGGCGCGGGTAAGACTACCCTTCTAAGAATGGTGGCTGGCGAACTCGACCCGGATCAAGGCGAGCTGATTTTGGGCCACGGGGTCAGCAGGAGCTATTACGCCCAACATCACTCCGAGATGCTTGACCCCAATAAAACGATCGTCGAGGAAGTTTATCAAGTGGTCCCTCACGAAAGCGTTAGCTTTGTGAAAGGGGTCTGCGGCGCCTTTCTTTTTCCAGGAAAAGAGGTGGAAAAGGCTGTGGGCATCCTGTCCGGCGGGGAGAGGGCGCGTGTGTCCCTGGCAAAGATTCTGGTAAAGCCCGGAAATCTGATGGTTATGGATGAGCCCACCAATCATCTTGACATTGTGTCATCGGAAATCCTTATAGATGCCTTGGCCGAGTTCAACGGTACCTTGATTTTCGTCTCCCACAACCAGTCCTTTGTCAACAGGCTGGCTACAAAGATATGGGATATAAGGGATCAAAGCATTGTGGCGTATCCCGGCACCCTTTATGAGTATTTTGACCATCTCTCGATGCATGAGAAGGACATGCTCACCATCGCCCAGCAAGCGACAATGCCGTCCACTCAGAGCACGCCCCGCCCTAGCCTGCAGAGTCGAAAGATGAAAAGAAGAGAGAAGGCGGAGAGACGGCGTTTCATTGCCGCCACTCTGAAACCGATACACGAAGCATTGCGTCAACTAGAAGAGAGAATTGACGATCTGGAAAAGAGAAAAAAGGAGATTGAGAAAAGGCTTTCAGACCCGGGTATCTTTAAAGACAAGAAAAAAAGCCTGCCCCTTCTGAACGAATACGGAGAGGTCAGGAAAAAACTGGAACGGTTGATGGGAAGATGGGAATATAAACAGGAGGAACTGGCATCGGCCAAAAAAGATCTGGCCCATGAGCAAAGCAATTGAACATCGTCTCAACGCGGAGACGCAAAGGATGCACAGCTCTAATCTTTTTCTCCCGTCCCGAAAGCTTCCGGGACAAGAGGAAAACAAAGGGTATCAGTAGGGCCAGTGTGTGGTAAAATAGATTACCTATCCAAATGACAATCACGACCGGGGGCCGCCCCGCTCAAAGAGCGGGGCACAGAAGGGTATCTCCGCTTGAAAGGGACTCTTGCAGGGCTGCTCCGTGGCGAGTGGCAAAAATTTGGTGCCCTTCAGGAGTGTCCGGTTAGAATTTTACGTAACCCCTTTGATGGGCAATGAGTAGTCCCGCACAATGAAGGGCAGGATTGCGGTCTGGGCGACCAATCCCGACGGCCCCCGCTGCGATTGAAATATGTCAAGTTATTTGCGATAAGCAACACGAGATACGAGGTAAGAAATGGAAATTAGAGAAGACCATAAGAAACTTCTGAAAAAGATGGGATTAAAGGAAAAGGATTTCCAACACTTCAACGGAAACGGGGTCACCTATGAGTTTGACGAAGAGAAGGGGGTCCGCCTCTATGACCCGCACTACTTGACCTCCTACAACGAATACATCGATGTGGAGGGCTGGAGTTCCTGGAGTTCCGAAAAAGATACCTTTATGAGTGATGTTATCAAGGAGGCAAAAGCAGAAGCAGCGCGAAGGGAAAAGATAAGCCCCAAGCCGACTCACGAACAGATTGCCCAACACATGCGAAGCAAGTTCGGTAAGAAGGATGAATAGAGGTCAATTAGAGCTCACTGAATATGTCAATACCATCAAAAACGACCCGGAATTCGGACCTGCAACGGTGTACTATCGACATATTCCCCCTGTTAAGGCCGCATACGGGGAGGACCCACATCTTCCCGCCCAAGTAACCAATATTCTACAACAGCATGGAATCAGAGACCTTTTCAAGCACCAGGGGGACGCCTTAAGACTCATTAGAGAGGGTAAGAATGTCCTGGTCGCCACGCCCACAGCAAGCGGCAAGAGCCTGATCTACAACATCTCTGTTCTTGAAGTGCTCCTTGAGAACGAAACTGCAAAGTCTTTGTATGTATTCCCTTTAAAAGCCCTGGAACAGGATCAACTAAAAAACCTATCCAGCATGATCAAAGGGATTAAGGATAGAGAGATCTCCGCGAAGATCTATGATGGCGACACATCAGCGTACAGGCGAAAGCAAATCAGGGCCAAGATTCCTGAAATTCTTGTCACGAACCCAGATATGCTCCATCGCGCTATCCTCGCCTACCATCAGAATTGGGAGAAGCTTTTTGAGAATCTTTCTTTTGTCGTCCTGGATGAGGTCCATACATATCGCGGCATATTCGGTTCTCACATGAACCAGATCATCCGAAGGTTAAAGAGGCTCTGTAGCCTTTACAGGTCGAGACCCCAGTTTGTCCTCCTATCCGCCACAATCAACAATCCCAAAACTTTCGGAGAAAGCCTTATTGAAGAAAGCATTGAGGTGGTCGATGCCAGCGGGTCTCCGAGGTCTGGCCAACACTTCTTTTTCCTGAACCCCGCATCAAGCCCAAATTTTTCCGCGGCCAGGCTCTTCATACACTGCGTTCAGTCAGGTTTCAGGACGATCGCCTTTACCGGGTCCAGGAAGATTACGGAATTGATTCACGTTTGGGTTTCCCAGTTGTCTCCCCACCTTCGCAGAAGGATAAGCTCGTACCGCGCCGGATTTATGCCCGAAGAAAGGCGACATATAGAAAGGAGACTGGCAAGCGGCGATTTGCTTGGCGTTGTGTCCACCAGCGCCTTGGAGATGGGAATTGATATCGGTTATCTGGATATTTGTCTTCTGGTAGGCTACCCCGGCACGATCATCGATACGTGGCAACGGGGCGGCCGGGTGGGCCGCTCTGGAAGGGAGTCGATGATCATCCTTCTCGCTAAGCCGGACGCCTTGGATCAGTACTTTATGAAACACCCCGACGACTTCTTTAAGAGATCCTTTGAAGCGGCCATTCTCGACCCCCATAATCCCTATGTGGTTGACGCCCACCTGCCCTGCGCTGCTGCTGAAAAACCGATCACCCTCGACGATGCACAATTCTGGTCAAAAGACCTGGCCCATCGCCTTGAAGGACTGGAAATGGAGGGGAGCCTGACACGCACAGTAGAGGGCAAACCCACCTGGTTTGCCACAAAGCGCCGTCCCCACCAGCAGGTGAATATCCGCTCCACAGGAGAGACTTACACCGTCTTTGAAAAAAAGACTGGCGAGGCGATTGGCACCGTCGACGGCATCAGGGCGTTTAAGGAATGTCATCCGGGGGCCGTTTATCTGCATCGAGCCAGGCAGTATCTGGTCCATGATCTAGACCTCGAAAAGAAAGATATCATCGCTCACCAATCCGAGCTCAAATATTTCACGAGGGCACGCACCGAAAAAGAGACCGAGATCATCCGAATCAATCGCAGCAGGCCAAAGGGACAGTTTCTCGTCCGGGAAGGACTGCTTAAGGTGACCGAATCGATCACGGGTTATGAAAAACGGGCCCTGCCCGGTCAAGAGTTGCTCGGTGTCTATCCTCTGGAGTTGCCGCCACAAATATTCGAGACCATCGGGTTCTGGATCGAGATCGAAACCCCTATACACAAAATCATCGAGGACAAAGGGCTTCATTTCATGGGCGGCATCCACGCTGTTGAACATGCCGCCATAGGCATCTTTCCTCTTTTCGCCCTCTGTGACAGAAACGATATCGGCGGCATCTGCTATACATACCACCCCCAGGTCGGCAAAAGCGCAATCTTCATCTATGACGGATATCCAGGAGGTGTGGGCCTGGCACAACATGGTTTTGAGATTGTTCTTGAGCTCCTGGAGAAAACCCTGGATCATCTCAACAACTGTGAATGTGAAGATGGCTGTCCATCATGCATCCATTCACCGAAATGCGGTTCAGGAAACAAACCCTTGGATAAAAAAGCGGCTATCACGATCCTGGAATTCCTTCTGGGGCACATTTCCCTGGGGCAATTCCTGGAGGCGGAAGGAGACATCGAGCCACAACCCATTTCCCCCATGGAAGAGGCACACCAACCTGCACCCACTGAACCGAGGATCATCTACCTTGATGTGGAGACCCGGAGATCCGCCGAAGAGGTGGGAGGTTGGCAGAACAGTCATCTTATGGGTGTCTCCGTGGCTGTCATCTTCGACACCCTAGAAAACCGTTTTGAAATCTTCATGGAGGATGAGATCGAAGAGCTATTTGCCCGTCTTGAAAAAGCGGATCTGGTGGTGGGCTTCAATATCAAAAGATTCGATTATGCGGTCTTAGGGGCCTATTCGGCCAAGGACCTCATGGAACTGACCACTTTCGACATCCTTGAGGACATTTATCGGCGACTCGGCTTTCGCCTTGGACTTGAACACCTGGCCGTGGAGACTTTAGATCAAGGCAAGACCGCGGACGGTCTTCAGGCCTTGGAATGGTTCAAGCAAGGGCAGATCGACAAAGTGATCGAATATTGCCGGCACGATGTGGCCATCACAAGAGATCTCTTCCAATATGGCCTCAAGAACGGCTACCTCATTTACAAAACGAAGCAGGATGACCAAAGGGTCCGGCTGCGCGTCGACTGGAACCTGGAGAAGTTAATTTGTTGATTGGCCGATTGGTTGACTGGTTTATTGGCTAATTCGTTGATTGCTTTCTTTGGGAATCACGCGCGCACTCCTTTACTCGCTTTATTTCGCTTTTGGCACTTTCATTCAATCCAGTCACTTTACTCACTTTGGCCTACTTAACCTATGAAAGCGTTTGAATGTAAGAAATGCGGAACCTGTTGCTACGGTGAGGGTGGCACCACCGTTCAGATCGAAGAAATTGATAGAATCGCCGGTTTCCTGGAAATCCTTAGGCAAGCTTTCATCTCCCAGTTTTGCCACGAAGAAAATAACAAGATCTCTATCAAGACCGGACCGGACGGTTACTGCATCCTTTACGATCAAGAAAGGCTTTGTCTGATCCATCCGGTCAAGCCACGGCTCTGTGCTCTATGGCCCTTTTACCCTGCCCTGCTCAAGGATAAGGAGACCTGGGAGATGGCAAAAGAGGCCTGCCCCGGCATCAATCCTGACTGTTCCTTTGAGGAATTTGTGAGGCAGGGGAGAAGATTGGAGTAATGACGTGGTAGAGTCATGGAAAGATGGCGTCTCATAGCGGTTACGGGTCTCGATGCCACTTTCCCAGGTTTTGAGCAATGAACCCTTTCAAGCATTTAATAGACCTCATCTACCCTCCCAGATGTGGTATCTGCCAAACGTTCCTGAGGGGAACCAAGGCGAATGCCGATGGGTTGGAATTCCCTTTCTGTCAAGTTTGCTTTGATGGCTTTTCTGAAATCACTTCACCCCTTTGCCCCCTGTGCGGCCGACCTTTTGCGGCAGGGATTGAACAAGACCATCACTGTGAAGATTGTTTGAGAAAAAAGCCTCTCTATGACAGGACGCGCGCCCCCTACCTCTATGAATCGAGTCTGATGAGAGCTGTTCACGAATTCAAATATGCCCAGAGAAGCCACCTTGCCAGCGCTCTGGGGTCCCTTCTAGGTTCCTTTGCCCAAAGCTGGCTGAAACAAAGTGATGACCTTTTGGTCATGCCCGTCCCTCTCCACCACAAAAGATTGCGGGAGAGGGGATTCAACCAGAGTCTTCTCTTGGCGCGCCATGTGGCTTCGTGGCTCGGTGCGGAACTGGACTTTTTGTCCCTAAGAAGGATAAGATATACAAGGCCACAGACAGGGCTTAAGAGCGATGAAAGACGGAAAAACATACGGAGGGCCTTTGAGGTAATAGCTCCAAAGGCTGTCAAAGGACGGGTCGTTGTGCTCGTGGATGATGTGGCCACCACCGGCAACACCCTGAACGAATGCGCCCGTATGCTTAAGAGATCCCGCGCTGAAAAGGTGTTCTGTGTGGTATTGGCAAGGACTTCGGTTGGGCAGTCGCACCAATCACAATGAGCGCGAAGAATTCTGCTTATGGATGGTACTGAGCATGGAAAAATATCGTTTGAAGGTAAAACAAATCTCAGCAATCAAGGAAGAGATTGATCAGCTCAGGGCTGAAGGGAAACGTATCGTATTTACAAACGGCGTTTTTGACATTCTCCATGCAGGCCACACCCGATATCTCTATGCTGCAAGGGAATTGGGGGATTATTTGGTCGTGGCTATTAATAGCGATAGATCCGTCAGGGCGATCAAAGGGGAAGGAAGGCCGATCATGGGCGAGGGGCAAAGGACGGAGCTCCTGGCTGCTTTGAGCTGCGTGGACGGGGTGGTCCTCTTTGACGAAGACAATCCTCTGAAAGTGATCCAGCATCTCGTGCCGGATGTTCTGGTTAAAGGGGAAGATTGGGCTGAAGATGAGATTATTGGAGCCGATATCGTCAAAAAGGCAGGTGGAGAAGTGAAGCGTATCCCCTTTATTGCCGGCTATTCCACCACAGACATAATCAAGAAAATTGGTAACGTTCAAAAGTGTTGACATAGCACGAAGCCATACACATGATTCATTTCCATTTTAATTCATTCAAAAGCAGGCCATGACCTTTTCGAAAGGGGATATCTCACAGAAAAATCGCACCTGACCTTGCAGTGGCCGGAAATTCGGGGTCTACGCCCGGAAACACCTGGGAATGTCCCATGAACATGTCAAACCCCGAATTTCCGGTCACCGCCCAGTAGGCAAATAGATATCCCCTTGAGAAAAGTGGCACGGCCTGCAAAACACAAAACACATTCGAACCCAGTCCATGCCAACACTTTTGAACGTCACTAAAAAATTAGGGACCAAGCCAACTAATCCTGCCCTATAGTGAATCTCCCCGCGCTTGTGGACGGGGCTCTCTGCCGCGCTTTTGGGTATACCGTTAACCTCAGCTATTGCACACAGGTTTCCATCGGGCGACCAAATCTGCCATTTCGGCCTTTCGCACATGCTCATCCGGGGAGCTGAAATGCACATGAGCGTGCGTGGCTCCATGGCCTTTTGCACAAGCTTCCTTTTCCTGATCCCCCATGCCTTCATCAAAATCCCTGGTGTGCCCGATGTAAATGGGTACCCATTCCCCCGTCTCCGTTCTCTTGGCGAAGATGAAGTTCCCAGCAATCTTCCGGAACTGCGCTTCTATCGCATAAATCCAATACCCATACTGCCTTCCGGACTCTCCGGTCCAGTAAATATCAGGTCGGCTCATTGACCTTTCCTTCTTCTGTATCCCTTAACCTGAACGAGAGGGATGTTGTCAAAAAACGAACTACTAGTATTCTGTATCGCAAACAACTTGACATATTTCAATCGCAGCGGGGGGCCGTCATTGTCATTTGGATAAGTCATTTGTGTTACAACAAACTGGATATTCAGAGGGATAAGAACCCGCTTTTTTGGGGAACGAGTGTAGAGAAATAGACCTTGTGTGTCAAGGGTGAAACCACCTCATGATGTTGTGGTCGACCACTTTTTCCTCAATGAGTGCAGTATATTTTGGGAGTACCGGTGATGCAAGGGAGGAGGATTCAAATATGGTTTGCCCGCTATGGGGATCATTCGGGGCGACCCCTATGTTCCTTGTCGCCCTCGAAGAGGCATAATATGCGAATGGCATGGTCACAGAAGCCATGGCGGCTGTTCGAGAAGCGTTATCCGTAGCAGAGAAAGCAAGAGCCCGTATATGCATTTGACGGACAGGGAAACACGGCTTACCGCCGCAAGGATCTGGGGCCTTATGGGTTGGTGGGCAAAGATCGAGCGCCTTGCCCAAATTCTGAGGTCCGTGGGAGCCTTCGTAGCTATCCCTTTGATGGTCAAGGTGCTCGCTTGTGGATTCGATGTTGGAAACAGACCGCGGTAGTTCTTATGGACGGCGTGAATAGTGATCCTAAGCGGTACGTGCTGCAGACGCCTTACGAGCGTGTTCCTGGTGGGCCTTGGATTTCGAAGCCGTCGGCGCGAAGCATCTGACCTATGCCCCGGAGGTGAGGTGCACCTACAAATGCCACGGCATCTCCCTTTTTCAAGTAACGCGCCATCCTTTCATATAGTATGCGGTCGCGTCGGCCTATGACCGAGCCATGGCGCGTGGGGAATCTGCTCCACATGGGTGTCAGGTTTTCCAGATCTCCTTTCAGATAACATTTCACATATTTCTGCGCATAAGCATTCCAGTGATCAACCTGTTCCAGGAAGTAGAGAATCTTTTCGTGCGACAGGTTTTCCAGAACTTTTATCTGCTCTTCTATGGTTTCGAGAAAAATGACTGGCTTGCCCGTTTCCCGG
Source organism: Desulfobacteraceae bacterium (assembly GCA_050050615.1). GTDB lineage: Bacteria > Desulfobacterota > DSM-4660 > Desulfatiglandales > HGW-15 > JASFTV01. The sequence continues at coordinate 12,294 of JASFTV010000001.1, read as the reverse complement.
GCGATAGAGTAAGCTTCCTCATCGACCGAATGCTGCCACCCATTTCTTCTCAGGAAATTGAACCATATCGCAAAAAAAGCCAACCAGGGCTTCATTCCCTTTACCATTTCATATACCGGGTTCTCTGTGCTTAGGGTGCGAGGGTTGAAAAAGAGGAACGGGCTCTTGATTCGACAGGTGGGGATGAGCATTTCGGAAACACGAAGAATGGTTTGCTTGTCCATTTCATCAAACAGATGCGAAGGATTTTCCACTTCTAGGCCCGCCTTCACGACCCTGGCCATATTCTCCTGGTCAAGGGGTCCTTCAAACAGTACGGTACTGGCATTTTCAATATATCGGAAGAGCGAACTCCTGAAACTGTAAGGGAAGAGATGCGCGGTCCCCACAAGATATGATTCCTCGTTGCCCTTTTTTACCTGGCAAATCATTCTTAGTTCTTTTTCTCTGGATTTCTTGAAAAACATATTTCTTCTCTCTCTTTGTTTCCTTCAAGAGATTTTCCCCATTGCCCTCAAGGCAGCAAGTATGGAAGGCCTCCTAAATACAAGTTCACACATTTCGTATCTTCGGGTGGGCGTGCCCCCCCATTTTTTCTTAAATTGCCGGATGCCCCTGTTTACCCCTAGACCAAGGTGAATATAATTCTTACCGTATTCCATGCTCATCTTGATCATTTCAAGGCACAACAGATCAGAGGCTCCCGCGGCGTAATTCGCTTTGGAATGACACCCTACAACATAAGCAGTGAAATCCTTCGCCGCAAGATCAACCACATAGAAGGCCGTCAAATTATTTCCTGCATCCCAAGCGTTCAAAACGAAGACCTCCTTTGAATGCCCCACATAATCCGCGATCTTGGATAGAAGATTCTTAACTCGAGCAGGTGGCTTAGCTCTCTCGATAAATTCCCTTGTGAGTTCTTGGTGTGCTTTCCGAATTTTTGTGGCACGTTCTACCTTTACGTTTTCCTTTGCCTTGTTTATCAGGCGCCTTATGCCACTCTTTATCGTGGTAACCGGAATATCCAGCGTAAAATAATCATCGCTCTCCCTTTCTTGGCAGGACCCGACGAATGAGGGTGGTATGTCCGGCGCGATAAGGGAGAACTGTCCCGGGCGGAATCTCTTTTTGATTTTATCAATGAGGGTTTCAAGTTCATCCAGAGTGAAATCCCTGTCAAGGGGATAGCCTACGAGAATAACCCAGTCTTCCTTTCGGCAACAAAAATAGCTTTCGATGAGGAAGGGTTCTCCACCTGATACTCGTGTCATCAACCCGACTATGTGTTCCGGGACATAAGCCCTAGCCAATATAAATTCTTCTTGATCTCTTGTTATCATGGATCGGCCACTATGGAAAATGGCGGCTCCCTTGAAGGACTAAACCGCCTGTTCCAAGGTTTTCCCTTCTTCATAAAGCCGCTATAGGTCTTTCAGCTGTTTTCTCACCTAACCGAGAACAGGTCTATCCTTTCAATCCAGATCTTCTTGCCCATTTCCAGGTATATTGACATGTCCAACAGGATTTGAAAAGGTGCAAGTCGCAGCAAGAAGGGGATGTTTATTTAGCCCCGTCCCCTACCTTGTGTCTCCCACCACTGTTGCCACTTCTCGGCAGCTCGACCGAAATCCTGCCCGGTAATTGCCTGCAATGACTTCGCGGCACTATGAGGCAAAAATGGAGCATCGGTCTTTAAGGCACGGATGAGAGCAGGAACAGCGTCTCGGCCGTGCGGGCCAAATTTCTTCAGCGCTCTGGCAGCATTATCGCGAATGTTGGGATTTTCTCCCTCATCATCCAAAATCTTGATGATCTGGGGAAGGGCTTCTTCCGCCTCCGCCCCCAGGTGGCCCAGCGCAATCAAGGCAGATCGACGCACATCATTGCTGTCACTCTGCAATGCTTTGATGAGAAGGCGGACACTCTCTTTTGGCTCCGCAATAGTTCCAAGCGTTCGGAGGGCCCTGGCGCGCACATCCTTGTTATCGCTTTTTAGCGCCTCGTGCAGCGCAGGGATTGCCTGCTTTGCCTCTTGACCAAACCTTTCAAGTATTCGCATAGCCGTCCCGCTCACCCGCTCATCTTCGTCCTTTATGGCCTCGACAACGGAACCAAGATCTCTGAGTACAGCTTGTCGTACATCTAAACTCATTTTCACGATTTTGTACTCCCTTTTGCCTGGGACGTTGTACTTGTGTGTCCTCGTGAATTCGTCCAGTGCATGAATGGCTGACCGCCGGGTATACACGTTGTCACGTTTGAGAGCTTGGAGTATGACAGGCACAATGTTGGCAGGTTCATCGACGATCTCATCAATCGCCTTGTTCACGCCGTAATAGCTGCGATCTTGCCAGACCACAAGAAGAATAGAGGGGCCCCAGAGCTCAATGAGCATTTTGACCAATGCGTTTTTAGCGGCATATATCAACGGCTTTCTTGGATCGGTGTTGCTGTGAGGATAGTAAGTCGTTGAGTAATAGTGTTTTGAGCCGCTAAGATCTACTTTTTTGGAAGCGTATCCCTCCATTGAGAGCCGCGCTACACCATTCACAACTGCAGCTTCGTAAAAGGTCATCTTGCGAGGCTTGGTGAAAGTGGCTTTCCGGGGCTTGCCCTTAAGAGAAATCGTCAAAGTGGCATCACAGGATTCATCCTCGGCGACAACTTCCACCTCCCTCCCGCTCAGCAAATCCGAGAGCATCTCCTCTATGGGTAGGACGATGTCTTCTTCAACATTCGAATAGGTTTGCTCGACACGGAGGTGGACAGTTTGGATATTCTCTATCTCGTTGAGGGTCGGTTTTGCTTTGCAGGATATCAGAGCGATCGAAACAACAAGGACCAATAGATTCAGTATAATATTCCTTAGGATCCTCTCTGGGCAAACTCCATGGGATTGTCTGAAGGCTAACACAAAGAGACTGAGTATCTCGGATATTCTTTTCTCCCTATCTACCATTCTTCTTTCCTCCTTTCGATCCATTTAGCGCTAACTTTGAACTAATACAAACGCGTTAAGAAAACTGTCATTGCGAGGACCCCGCACTTGATGCGGGGGACGAAGCAATCCCAATGAAAACGAGATTGCTGCGCCCTACGGGCTCGCAATGACATGTAAACATATTAAGTGCGTTTGTATTAGATACCTCCGCCGCAGCAGAAAGATGAATCCCGTTTTCTCAGATGCCGCTCCTTTCACAGGTGAGAGGGTTACGGGTACCACAAAAACTTCATTGGTCCGAAGCCTTGATCACAGGGCTCGAGGATGTGGGAAATTAAGCACCTTAACAAAAATTTCAACATCGCCGTTTTTTTCTTGACAGAGCAGGGCTCTGTAGTAATCTTACAAAATATATCGCAAATTTGCCAATCTATTGCAATATCTGTAGGAATTTTACGAAATGGTTGATACTGTTTCTGGCATCAGGAACGCCCTCGACTCCTTGAGAAACTCCGAGAAAAAGGTCGCCAAGTGTGTTCTTGAGGATCCCGCCTCCACTATTTCCTACTCAATCACAGAACTTGCGGAGAGAGCCGGGACAAGCGAGCCTACCGTCATAAGATTCTGCCGTAAGCTGGGGTTGAACGGCTACATGGAGCTGAGGCTTAATTTGGCCCGTGATCTTCCTTCTGCCCAGTACATATATGAAAATGTGGCCGAAAAGGACTCCATAGTCCAGATTATGGACAAAATACTGAATGCCCACAAAGAGGCAATCAACAATGCACTGAACAAACTGAGCATCGACGCACTGGAAACAGCGGCAAAAGCCCTTACTTCCGCCCGCCGCATCGAATTCTATGGTCTCGGAGGTTCAGGCATCGTCGCCAAAGACGCGCATCACAAATTCTTTCGCCTTGGAATATCGTGCATCCCGTACGATGACCCCCACATGCAGGTCATGTCTTCTGCATTGCTGTCCCCGGAAGACGTCGTCGTCGCGATATCACATACCGGCTCCACCAAGGACATCCTGGAGAGTGTGAAAATTGCTAAGAAATCGGGAGCCACGGTGATCGGCATTCTGGGCCAGGAAAAAAGCCCGCTTTCCAAGCTCTGTGACATTGCCATATCTGTCTATTCCCAAGAGGCGGCCCTTCGACTGGCACCGATGACGTCCCGTTTGGTACAGATGGCCATCATAGACGTTCTGTTTGTATCCGTAGCCATGAAGAAATTCGGCGAGACCAAGAACCGTTTAGACAAAGTGAAGCGGTCTCTGGTAGACAAGCGGTATTAACCATTCTGCTTTGAAGAAATCGGCCGGCTGTCTTCAATAAAACCGCAGGCTGCTGAAAAGCCCCTTTCCGGGCAAGATGACAAAGGTTCAGATGCACATGGGGAGCACGTTAGGGCCACAAAGTATAAGCGCAATCCCGCGGGATTCGGGACAGATGGGCGTTTTTCAGCACCCTGCCAGTTCACCCTTGTAGAGGACGATTATGCTGGAGCGTTTTGAAAAGATCCTTGTGGTCGCAAATAAGGCCGCTATAGGCTTCATGATGGGCGTCATGTTCGTTCTCGTCTTTGTCAATGTTGTCGCTCGTTACTGTTTTGGATTCTCCTTCATGACCGCAGAGGAAATTTCTACCTTCTTGATGATATGGATCACTTATCTTGGCGCTGGATTGGCACTTCGGGAAGGCCGGCATGCGGCCATTGACTTGTTTCAAGATCTGCTACCGGTACAGATACGCCGCGCTTTACGGGCAACGCTCGGAATCCTCATTGTTCTTTTCTTTGCCACACTCACCTACTATGGCATCAGGTTGTCGCAGTTTGCCTGGGGTCAGGAAACGATGGCGACTCAGATCCCCAAGGGCATACCCTATCTTGCTGTTCCTGTGGGTGCGCTGGTCATCGTTTTGCATCTGGTCCTCATGTTCAGAGAGTGGATCGACAAACGCTGGGAAGAAATCCTTACTAAAGACGAATCGGACATGATTGAAGGTGAGACGCTATGACTGCAGTCCTTTTTGTCGTCTTTTTTCTTGGCCTTACGGTGGGCTTACCCGTGTCCCTGACCATGGGGCTGTCGGGCATGATGGCAGTGCTCGTGGACGGTCGCTTCCCTGCGCTGGTGGTGCCCCAGCACCTGCTCAGTGGCATCAGTTCGTTCCCGCTCATGGCTGTGCCTTTCTTTGTCCTCGCAGCGGAGATCATGACTGCGAGCGGACTGACGGGATCCCTCATGCGTTTTGCTAACGACCTCGTAGGGCATATTCGCGGAGGGCTTGGCCATGTCAATGTTCTTGTCAGCATGCTGTTCGCCGGGGTCAGTGGCTCCGCTCTAGCGGATGCAGCCGGACCCGGGGCGATTGAATTGAGTATGATGCGCAAGGCCGGCTATGACGCCCCCTATGCCGGCGCATTAAGCGCTGCAACGGCGACCATTGGCCCGATCATCCCACCGAGCATCCTTATGGTGATTTACGCCATTTCAGACGCCCGTGTCACCGTTGCCGGCCTTTTCATGGCCGGTGTCGTCCCTGGCATTCTGCTCGGCCTTGCCCTCTCTGCGGTGAACCACTGGATCTCCTACCGCCACGGATACCTTTTCCGAAGCCAACGGCCGACCCTACGCGGCCTGGCCAGGAGCTTCTGGAGTGCGCTGCCGGCTATCTGCCTTCCCTTTCTAATCCTGGGGGGCATCCTGGGTGGTATTTTCACACCCACCGAGGCCGCGGCCGTTGCTGTCGCCTACGCCTTGGTCGTCGGGATGTTGATAACACGCGGTCTCAAGTGGACCAATATTCCCGGCGTTTTCGTCAGGGCCGGTGTGATCACCTCCGCAGTCCTCCTTATTGTCTCCATGGCCTCCATTTTTTCGTGGCTCCTGACGATCTTGCAGATTCCCCAGAGCCTCGCAGCTAAGATCGCCAGCATGACCACGAGCCCTGTTGTCGTCTTGATTATGGTATCTATCTTGGTCTTTCTTTGCGGCATGGTCATTGATACCTTACCCGCGCTGATCATTCTCGTGCCAGTTCTCGGACCGTTGGTAGATCAGTTCGGAATTAACCCTCTTCACTTTGCAGTTATGATCGTACTGAACCTCACCATCGGATTGGTCACACCACCCGTTGGTCCTGTGTTGTTTGTGATAAGCACAGTGGGACGCATTCCCTTTGAGGACTTGGCAAAGGCGATCGCTCCTCTCATTTTGGCTGAAATGGTGGTGCTCATAGCGGTGATTGGCTTCCCGCTTCTTAGCACCATAGTGCCGACCTTGTTCGGATTAACCCACTAAAATATTCATAGAAAAGGAGGGATTGAACGATGAAAAGAATGAGATTGTTTTTGATCCTGGCAATGGTGGCCCTGCTTTTCCCTGGCATGGCTTGGGCAGGACCAAAAGTCATTAAGTATGCCCATTTCCAACCCGCTAAACTGGATCAACCCAAACAGGCCGCAGCCTTAGCATTCAAAAACTATGTGGAAGCGAACACCAAGGGCTCTCTCAGGGTGGAAATTTACCCCGCGAGCCAGTTGGGAAATGCCATCACCGTTCTCGAAGGACTGAAGATGGGCACCATTGAGATGGGCGTTGTCCACGACGGCCCGATTTCTCCCGTTTTCAAGCCTTTTATGGTTTACGCAATCCCATATCTGTTTGAAGACCAGGCCATGGCGTGGTCGGTTGTGGATGGACCTTTCGGCAAGGCACTTGCGGAAGCCATGCGCAAAGCGACCGGCATACGCATGTTCGCCCTAGGAGACAATGGTATCCGCCACTTTACCAACAACAAGCGCGTTATCAGGTCGCCCGAGGATATGAACGGGCTCAAGATCCGGGTGATGCCTGGGCCCATTTGGAGCAAACTAGTTTCTTCCCTCGGCGCCAGCCCATCCCCCGTACCGTGGCCAGAGTTGCCGGCAGCCTTACAGCAGGGTGTGGTTGACGGTCAGGAGAACGGTGTCACCAACATCTTGGCGGCCAGCCTATATCAGAACCAAAAACACATCTCTCTTGATGGTCACGTGTACAGCTGGCACGCTTATCTCATGAACGACCGTTTCTACAACAGCCTAACGCCGCAAGAACAGAAGGTGATCCAGAGGGGTGTGGATATCGCAAAAATCATTCACCGCGGCATGACCTCAGCTCAGGACTTGAATGCTCCGACTATCCTCGGGGGGGTGGGCATGCAAGTAACGCCGCTCACGCCCGAAGAAGTGTCAGCCTTTCGGAAAATGGCCCAGCCATCAGTTGTTGCCTGGGTGAAGAAACAGATTGGCGCAGAGTGGGTTGAAAAGATCTTCGCGGCTATCGAGGATTATAAGAGGGCCCACTAATCTCTATAGACTGAGGCGATGAGTCCAGGCTTTGTTCCTTTTTCCTCATGGCTCTGGACATCATCGCCGAAGTCACATGAACCGAAATACCGCTCGTATCTCGAGAGGAGAAGAGATGTATTCGAAAGACATGATCGATGGATTCATGAAGGTCTCTACCGCTTCGGTGGCTGACGCCGTCGACAAGATCGCCTGCAAACGAGGTTACATGGATCACGCTATCAAGCCCCGTATCAACGAGAAAAAGATCGTGGGACCTGCTGTAACGATCCTTGAGGGCCCGACCGATGAGTTTTTGCCCCCACAGCATGCCCTCGATGCTATCGACGAGTCACCTGAGGGAAGCGTTATTGTCATCGCCATCAACGGAGAACCCAATGTGGCTGTCTGGGGCGGTTTGATGACTGCCGGGGCAGAGGTAAACGGGCTGGCTGGCGCGGTTCTGGACGGCGGGGTTCGGGACATCATCGAAATCAGGCGCGACTCCGGCTTCCAGGTCTTTGCTCGCAGTGTTTCTCCCGGGACCACTCTCGGACGCTTCAAAACCCTATCATCCAATGAACCCGTTGTCTGTGGCGGCATCAAGGTGAATCCCGGTGATCTCGTCGTCGCCGATTTGGACGGGGCGGCGGTGGTACCGAAGGCGCACGTGCAGGCGGTACTGGAGATGGCAACCGAGATAGAGGAACGGGAAGCAGAACAGGCGAGGCTGATTCGCGAAACCAAGTCCCTGCGTGAGGGGCTCGCTAAATATGGCCGGATATAGGGGGACTTCATGAGGGTTGACATCATTGCTCTTGGAGAGCCGATGCTGGAGTTTAGTGCCTCTGAAGAAGGTGCCCTTTCTGAGGTGACTCAGTTCTTGGTTGGCTGGGGAGGCGACACCTCCAACTTCGCCATAGCGGCGAGTCGGCTTGGAGGTAAGGTCGGATATCTTACTCGGGTGGGTGATGATGAATTCGGAGAAAGCTTCATGCTTCTCTGGAAAAGGGAGGGCATTGACGCCAGTCATACCGTCAAGGATCCTGACGCATTCACTGGCATCTATTTTATTTCAAGAGCAGCTGACAAGCACTATTTTACGTACTATCGAAAGAACTCCGCTGCGAGCAAAATGACACCGGATTTTCTCCCTTCCGATTATATCAGCAGAGGAAAACTCCTCCATGTTTCGGGCATCAGCCAGGGAATAAGCCCCTCTGCCTGCGACACGGTGTTTGCCGCCATTGACATGGCAAAAACCGCCGGATTAGCAATTTCATATGATCCGAATTTCAGACCCAAACTGTGGCCGTTGGAAAGGGCAAGGGGAATCATCCACGAAACCTTCAGACAGGCGGATCTCGTTTTTCCCAGTCTTGAAGACGCTAGGCTGCTGACCGGAATTTCAGACCCTGAAGAGATTGCCGGTTTCTATTTGAGCCTCGGGCCCAAAGTGGTCGTCCTCAAAGTGGGATCTGAGGGGGCCCTCCTGGCGACCGAAGATCAGATTGAGGGTGTGGCTCTTTGCAAAACCCAGAAATTTGAGCCCTACAAGGTGAAATCTGTGGATATGTCAGGAGCTGGAGATACCTTTGACGGTGCTTTCGTTGTCGGATATCTGTCCAAGTGGCCCCTTGACAGGTGCGTAAGTTTCGCAAATGCCGCTGCAGCACTTACGACGACAGGACTTGGCTGCGTCATGCCTGTCCCCAGGATGAAAGACGTTGAAGCTCTCATGTCTGAGCAAGACGTTTAATGTTGCCTGCTCACAATAGCATTCTGAAAGAGAAGGTCGACATTTCATGGCCCAATATAAAGTCGCGGTCGTAAGCCTTGGCTATGCGTCTTACGATACAGAGAAGGAAATTTTGAACCCCGTTGGCGCTGAACTCATCCTCGCTCCCAAGGACTGCTTGACCGAAGATGAAGTCATAGCCGTGGCCAAGGATGCGGATGGCATCCTGGTTAGAGAAGCACCTATCAGCACCAGAGTCCTGGATGCGCTGCATCGCTGCAAGGTCATTGTTCGCTATGGGGTCGGCGTTGACAATATTGACCTGGAGGCCGCAAGGCGAAGGGGGATCTATGTAGCCAATATCCCCGGCTACGGAACGGAAGAGGTCTCAGATCACGCTGCCGCATTGCTCCTCGCCTGTATAAGAACGCTCCTCGTTCGTGACAAGAATCTGCGAGAGGGAAAGTTCGAAACTAACATTACCGACGCAATGTATCGAACGACCGGGAAGAACCTGGGTCTTATTGGGTACGGACAAATAGGCAGAGCCTTTCACAGAAAATGGAAAGGGTTTCTTCCGAAGCGGGTGCTGGTCTTCGATCCATATGTACCCCTCGAAATGATCCAGGAAAATGGGGCCGAAAACACCGAGCTCGATACATTACTGGTTGAGTCCGATTATGTATCCATTCACGCTCCCCTTACCCCTGAGACGAAACACCTCATCGACGAAGCGGCTTTAAGAAGAATGAAGCAAACCGCCATAATCGTTAATACCTCTCGTGGGGAGTTGATTGACGAGAAGACTCTGGTAAAGGCGCTCCATGAAGGCTGGATTCTGGCCGCAGGCCTTGACGTCTTCGAAAGGGAACCCCTCGATCAAAACCATCCTCTTCTCGGACTATCCAACGTTATATTGTCTGCACATATGGGCTGGTACTCAAAAGATGCCGTCAGAGAGCTCCAAACAAGAGGCGCTCAGGAAATCGTTAGGGTTTTTTCCGGGAAGAGTCCAATGTCCTGGGTGAACAATTGGTGATGGTGAGATAAATACTCGGGCTCTTGCATTTTAGGCGTGGACTTAAGAGTTAACCCGGATGCGAAGGGACCGGTTATACAGAGGGGTCAGCCAAGTTTATCCAAAAAGGAGCTTTACATGAACAAAGAAGACGTACTGCAAAATTTAGTAAACACAGGCATTGTACCCGTTGTTCGAGCTAACTCAGAAAATAACGTGCTAGCAGTCATCGAGGCACTCATTGAAGGGGGGATACCCATCGCAGAAATCACTATGACGGTACCTAATGCCATTGCGATCATTGAGCAATGCTCAAAAGCGTTCGGCCATGAATTGACAGTGGGAGCGGGCACAGTCACTGACGCCAGGACTTGTTTAGGGGCTATTGATGTGGGAAGCCGATTTGTTGTGACTCCCACCGTAGAAACGGACATCATCACAATCTGTAAGCAGAAAGGCGTCTGCGTCATTGGCGGGGGTTTGACACCCACTGAGATCTTATCGGTGTGGGAGGCCGGAGCAGATGCCGTGAAAGTTTTTCCCGCCAAAGCTGCGGGCGGTCCCGCATATATTCGGATGCTTCGCGAACCCTTTCCTCACATTCCCCTGGTTCCGACAGGAGGGGTAAATCTGGAAACCCTCGCCCAATATTTTGAGGCCGGTGCCACCTTTGTAGGGTCGGGAGGAGACTTGGTTAATAAGGAAGCCGTGGAATCTGGGAAGGTTGAGCTTATCCGTCAAAGATCTCGCCAATACCTCTCCCGTATACGGGATGTTCGGGCCAGAATCCCCTACCCTTCACCCTTGCAAAAACCCTCGCGATAATAACGCTTCTATTAAGGAATGAGTGTTTGTTAGAACCCCAAGGCTTCCTTGATCAGGACAACTGATATATCCGTCATCATCGGCTTTCGGTGAAGGATGTTGGTGACCCGACAGATCCTTTGCGGGGAGTTACAGTCATTACAAATCCCCGTTTCAGCGCAGGGCGTTTCCATATCCAGGCTTTTGGCCCGCATGGGAGCAGCGACCTCCTTAACCCTTGCCAGGGCAGATTCAAGATCCTGTGTCACCTTGTTCATGCCGGCCACCACAATGACCTTCTTAGGGCCAAAGGTCATCGCATTGGTACGATTACCCGCTGCATCCACGTTGACGATCTCGCCCGTGGCGGATATAGCGTTGGCGCTGCAAAGGAAGCAGTCACATCTTCCTTGCTCAAGGCGAATATATCTGTTCCGTTCGCCGAAGATATCCCCTTCCCAATGATCAAATATCGTTTTTCCCTTATTTCTGAGTTCCTCCATCACTCCCATGGCTCTCGTGGTGTTCGATCCACCGAACCCGAAGGTTTCATAACCTGAGGTCATCTTCATGATAAGATCGCCCGCTTCTTCTACAGTGGGGACGAAATGGGCATCAAACCCATGCTTTTTCAACGCCTTGACGCACTGTTCGCCCCGCTTCTCCCACAACCAACTCTGATATGAATTGTCCATCTTCATCTCCTTTAGTAAATAATCAGTTTTTCCCTTCACGCCCGGAGCTTACGTTTATCAACGCTCCCGCCATGCTGATCGCAATCTCCTCCGGTGTCTCAATCTCAAAGAACATACGCTTCTCCTTGAGATAACGAGTATTCGTACGGAATGGAAAAACTAATCAAAAAAAGCGTCTGAGTGTCAAAGGAAAAAATGGCTGAAAAGGAATTGCTGAATGATTCAGACCGTTACCTGGATGGCCCTAGGTGTCTTCATAGCTCAAGATCTTAACATTTATCCGCCGAGGGCGGATTGATGTCAAGCCCGCCCTGGCGCGATAGCACGAGCCCGTCAATTGTCTCTCTGCTATGAGGCAATTTGACCAGGCAAAATATCTCGGTTAGTGCCAGGTCTGGGCCAGGGTCCTTGGCGGAGCTGGGATGGCTTTTCCCCGAAAGGCGATATCTCAAAAGAGTTTTACCGGAGGTTCCAGCGGGCTGATCTTTGAGGGTTTGCGCCACGAAAGCCCTAGCAGAATTTCTCGTTCCGACGAAGTCAAAGATCTCTCAAACCCTCAAAGATCAGTCCGCCTCCGGAGAAGCCTATATAGATATCGCCTTGAGGGGAATGGCCATCCCTGGCAAAAGCCTCGTCCTGTTTCAGGCGAAGCTTCGGTAGTACTTAGTTGCATAAATAACAGTGTCATTTCGAAGGAACGAAGTAACTGAGAAATCACTGATAACACTAAAGAAGATTTCTCCCGGAGTTTACCCCGAGG